>JAFGTU010000425.1 GCA_016933985.1 Sedimentisphaerales bacterium
TGTCGAGCATATAGACGCCGGCGCGTCTATCTGCGCCCCAAAGTCCGCCGCCCCAGAGCTCGGCTGTGCCGACCGCGCCATAGTCATCGTGCTCGATCGTGACGGTGTCCTTCAGACATGCCCTTGCGCCGCTGGTCAAATACATAACGACTGCGACAAACAACATTGTGACCACAGTCTTCTTACCCATCTTCCCGCCCCCTAAGAAATGTGAAAAGTGATTTGTGAATGCTAAGGCCCAAAACGTTCAGCAAGAATCAAGTGGCTTAGCTTCACCCCCATTTAGTCTATGTATTCTACCTGATTTGAAAACCAAAGTCAAGAGCAAACTTGCCCATCTTGCTAAAATGTCGGGAACTTTCTTCTGCGAAGCTTGTCATGCGAAGCCCGAAACACAGAACGGAGACCTTATAGGACTGCTCAGGAAACATTTTTGACAAGCCATCGTTTCAGAACCGCGACAACGTAATCAATCTCGCTCTCAGTCAGCGGTCTGTTCATCGGAATATGGTGCCATTTTGCAAGGCATTTTCGGCAGCAGGTTGCGGTGGCGTGCTGTGCAATGAAGACGGGGTGACTCTTCATCGGTGTTTGCCTGCCGTCGTTTGCCGCTTGAGTGTCGGCCAGACGTTTGGCTACGAAGTCCCTCGCATGCTCGATTATTACGTCGAGCCCCTTGGCGTTAAGGTACTCTGCTTCCTGCTTGCCAAGTCGGAATCGACTGCGAAATCCGGACCGCCCCAACGCTGCAAATAGCTCATCAACATCGCGCATATTTAATTGTGACACGGGTATCCTGCCAGTGGTTGCTGTCTGCTTGATTATGCCGGTGTGCCGACGACTGCCATGAGGATTGTACTCTCTTCGGTCCCGTCGAGGCCGAGGATCACGTTGACTTCGTCGTCGAATAGGGCGCCTATCTCGCAGGTGCCCAAATTCAGGCTCACCGCCGCCAGGGCCAGATTCTCAGCTATATGTCCGGCGTCGAGATAGATGTATCTATATGCCCTCTGGCCGTATTTCCATTTGCACCTTTCAAATACAGCCGACCACACAAACACCGCTGCCGCCGCCGCACACATATCCTGCCCGAGGGCCGCCGCCGTGATCTGCCGCCTCAAGTCGCCCAGACGTATTTCTTCGAGCTTGTCAGAGCTGACCGCGTAATGATACAAGCCGGGCTCGAGCCTTCGCACATCGTTGGCGATTACGTAGGTCTCTATCGGATAGAGCGCCCCGGCCGAAGGGGCCGTGCGAAATTCATAGCCGTGTTCGACCCTCCGTATGCCGGTTGACGCCCAGAGCAAATAAGCCAGTTGGCCCAAGCTTATCGGCTTGGCCTGAAAATCGCGGACGCTCTTTCTCCGCCTCAAAGCCAAATCGAGACTCATCGCCCCGGAGGGCTCGAAGCTCGGAAGCTCGATACTCTTTGCGTCCGGGTACTCTTTGTACAGCGTGGGCTTCGAGTCCCAGTCCAGCCTGTGGCCACCGAGCTTGCCGACGTCGTATTTCGTTTCCTGCTGAAATCTGTCGCCTACGCCGTCCATTTCAGATACCTCAATGAGATCCCTCGTCTCTTCGACCCGGCTCAGGGTTCGCTTCGCTCAGCGTGACTGGAGAAACGCTCGGGTGGATAGAATGGCCAGGTTTTACACTGCCGGCTCGGTCTCTGTCGCGCCAGCCGAATATCACCGCCAGAATGAAGACCCAGAGACCAGCCTCAATCAGTGATCGTGCAAGAACAAACGAAGAGTGAACCCAGGCGTTGTACCCGCCGAATCTATCAAACAATCTCGGCAGGAGGTGGTAACTCAGAAGCGTCCCGATAAGTGACTCGAGGAAGAGCAGCGAGAAGCCAGCCATCGCAACGGCGCTGATCCTGGGATGCCGCTGCCAGCGATTCAGGCAAAGGCAAATACCGATAATCCAAACGGCGTAAATGGGAAGCTGGTATAGATATGTGCTGACGGTCGGCGAGCTGGTAATGAAGCCTATCATGTCGTTTCTCCTTTCAGATAGTTCATCGGCAAGAGTACACCATCGGCCCCGGTATTTCAAATTATTTGAGACTCCGCCGACCACTTTGCTATTTGTGAGATTCAAGATGCGTACAGATTCGCTCGTAGAATCAGATTGGTAGAACAAGAAGAGAGGGGAGACACGGTAGGATCCATGGATGGATCTTTCATCACCCGGCCTCCCCAAAGTTGCGAAGCGCCTATAATCCACTCATTTGCAATGGTGGCTCCTTTGGGTTTTTTGCGCTTGCAACAATAACATCTTAGCAAAAAACATTGCACGAATCAAACAAAAAGCTAAAATGATTTCAAATTGGTTGAACGGATTGGCTTTGGGGATATAAGAGTCATGATCAAAAGAGTGTTTCTTCTTGTTGTTTTGGCTGTTCTGCTCGTTTCTTTGTTCGGCTGCAATACCATATCGGGGATTGGCAAAGACATAACGGGCGCGGCCGACACTGTGGAAGGCTGGATAACCAAGCCCTGAAATAAGCCTCAAACGGCATTGCGGCGACGATGTGGGGGTTCTGCTGTTCTGCGCACAGCAATTCGACGATTTCTCATCGAGGATTCCGTTGAAATCTGCGAATCAGTGAGGTTTTGGGGCGGATTTCAAGTTTCTTTCGAAGAAATCCTCGACCATTTTTTCGATGGCTGGGTCTTTGAAACCGCCGTGTCCGCCACCATCAACTGTCTGGAATTTCGCCTTTACGCCTGCTTTCTGCAGGGCCTGCCACCGCGTAACCCTTTGATAAGAAAGACTTTGCGGGGCAGTCTTTCTTGCTCCCGGTTTGCCACGCCCCGCCGTGAATCCAGACAATCAGGGGTAGCAGTTCCTCGCCGGCTGTGGAGGGCAGGTAAATATCGAGCTTCTGCCTGGCGTGGCCGCCGGGCACATATTCAACGCCCTTGTGGGTAGCGCCGGCGGCGAGAAGACGGCCCTTATTCTGGCCAGCCGGTGCATAGCCGGCAAGTCCCAGTACCACGACAAGAACGACTGCGAAGACAAGGGCCAAATGCCACCACTCGAAGATCCCCGCCTGAATTCTCGCGTTCATCACTGTTTCCTCAAGAAATTGCCATTGAGCATGCGGCGTTACGTTTTGAGCCTCAACTACCAAACATCGATTATCGGGCAAGCTTAGCACTCTTCCCGCCCGTTGCCATCCCCCGTCATTAAGAAAAAACACGCTTTGTGTTCTATCTGTAGTGAACACATAAAAATTTTTGTAAAATTTTCGACAAAATGCTTGACGGGTGTTTGCTGGCGTACTAAAATATGTACTATGTTGGATATTCATACAACAACATGCTCATCTTTGTCGCCGGCGGGGCGGAACTTTGAAAAAGAGGCTGTCCTCAAGGATCCGCAGGGGGCGGTTATGAGCGAATCCCCGGGAACGACCTCGTGGAGGAGGCCGCCGCACGGGAATTGGCGTCGTAAGAGCGTGGATATGCTGAGGGACAAATTGAATCTGCTGGACGGCAACGACAGGGTCTTGATGGGAATGTATCTCGAGGCAGGCTCGAGTTTTCGACAGATGGCCCGGCTGGCAGGCGTCAACGAGGTAACGGTAGCTCGCAGAATTCGCTCGATGACGAGGCGGCTGGTGAATGGCCCGTACCTCAACTGTCTGCGACACCGCGAGAGGCTAACCGCAATGGAGCTGAAATTCGCCAAGGATTACTACCTCAAGGCTTTGCCCATAAGGAGAATATCCGCCAGGCGGGGCTGGAGCTACTACCACACTCAGAGAACCGTTGACAAGATTCGCAGGCTGCTCGGAGAGACCATCCGGCCAATCGAGGCGGGCTAATCAAATACGAATTACGGAGCGTCAATTATGGCGAGATTCACTGTTGCAAAAACCTTCACCTGGCAGGGAACCTTCACAGATAAAGTTGCGCAGGTATGCAGAGTGTTCGCCCTGACGGAGGATTGGGTCAGGGACCGGCGCGAAACCCACAACTGCACGGTCGAGATCAACCAGGGCGACATCGTTTGCATTACGGGCCGGTCCGGCTCGGGTAAAAGCGTTCTCCTGCGGGAGCTGGAGCAATGCTTCGACGCCGAGGAGCGGATAAACCTCAATGAAATAGAAACCCCGAGCGACAGAACCGTTGTCGATTGTATCGAAGGCGACGTATATAGCACTCTGCGGGCAATCAGCATCGCAGGGCTGAACGATACTATGGCCGTGCTCAATCAACCGAGCAATCTGAGCGAAGGCCAGAAGTGGCGATTCCGCCTGGCCGTGGCAATATCGACGGGCAGAAAGTACGTCTTCGCCGATGAATTCTGCTCCAACCTCTCCCGTGTCGCGGCCTCGGCGATTGCGTACAAGGTCTGGAAATACGCCAAGAGGACGGGCACGACCTTCATCGTCGCCGCAAGCGCCAAGGACTTCCTCTGCGACTTGGTCCCCGACGTGATAATCAGCAAGGCAATGTATGAGCCGGCGCAGGTGACATACAAAGATACGAGAAGGCAATGAAGATGAGAAGCTGCTCAATCTGCAGGGAGATAGAGATCGTGCCCGGTCGCCTGAGCGATTACAAAAAGCTCGCCTGCTACCACTACCGCGAAGCGCCGCCTGGTGTCGAGGGCGTCCCGCCCTCGGTCCGCGGGCAAGATGCCCGCGACACCGACCCTAACGCGCCTGGCTTGCGATTCGAAGCCGGCACCGTCGGCGGACTCGGGCCGTTTGCGGCGATCTACGCCCTGCGTTTGACCGGGCGATTGAAATGGAGGACCGATACCGATTGTGCAGGCGTGGTGGTCTATAAAATGTCCGATCCGAACGTCGAGCTTCGCAACACGGCAACGTCGGGCCTCTTTGCCGGCCTTGACAGGGCCACGCAGTTGGCCCTGGTCAATGGCAACATTCGGAGAATCGCCAGGGTAATAGTCGATCCGATGTTTCGAGGTCTTGGCCTGGCGTCTCGCCTTGTTCGCGAAACGATGCCCCTGATGAATGTCCCCATCATCGAGGCTCTTGCGGTGATGGGCCTGGTCAATCCGTTCTTTGAGAAGGCCGGGATGCGGGCCTACACGGCCAAGATACCGGTGCGAAGTATTCGCCTTATCGAGGCCCTGCGCAGCGTCGGAATACTCGCCTCAGCCACGCGTGGCGCAGCCGGGGACGACCGCACCCTGATCAACCCGCATATAGTCAACGATAGAATCGCCCGGCTGGACAAAGACGCCGGCGGATTCATCGAGCAGGAGATCGGCCTGTTCCTGCAAAGCTATGGCGGCCGGCGAAGAATGTCACCCGGCTTCGACCGCACAAAGTACTTCCTGAGCAGACTGGCCGACCGACCGGCATATTACATCTGGTTCAACCCAAATATGGAATTGAGGATTTAGGAATGGCTCACCTTGTCACTGCTGCGAAAGCAGGGGTCCAGAAACCTATGGTCGGCTGCGCTCGGGGTGACAGGCGGTGCGCTTGGGGTGACAAAGGGGCCGAATTAGTGGCGGCAATAAGAACAAAAGGAGCAAGACAACTATGGAAAACACAATTCAGCAAGTCGCGGTAAGCAGGCTCGTCGCCCATCCGGACAATCCGAACAGGATGAGCGGCAGCACATTCGCCAAGCTGGTTCGCAACATCGAGCGAACCGGGCGATACGAGCCGTTGATTGTTCGGCCTTACCGCAGGAAGAAGGGCCGGTTCCAGATCATCAACGGCCATCATCGCCTCGAGGCGCTCAAGAAGCTCGGAAAAAGAAAGGCTGCGGTAATCGTCTGGGACGTTGACGACGAGCAGACCGATATACTGCTGGCCACGCTCAATCGGCTCAGCGGCTCGGATGTAGTCGCAAAGAAGATCGCACTGCTCAAGCGCCTCACCGAGAAGATGAACGCCCGGCAGCTCGCCAGGCTCCTGCCCCAGACGCCGGGCCAAATAAAGAAGCTCATCGACCTGAATATGCCCAAGTTCCCCGCCCCCGCCTCTGGCGGGCCGCAAGCTCCTGCAAATGCGATGGTCTTCTTTCTAACCGACGAGCAGAAGAAAGTCGTAGAAGATGCGCTGTCGCTCGCCATGCCGACCAAACCAGCGAGAAACGCGGCGGCATTGACGGCAATCGCCCGGCACTTTCTCGACACCGCAAGCCAGGACAATACGCGCAATGAAGATCAAATACGTACAGCTTGAAAGCCAGGCGTTCTTCACAGACCTGGATTTTGTCACGATGTCTCCGGCCGAGCGGGGGGTTTATTGCACGCTGCTGTTGCATTTGTATTGCAACGGCGGCAAGTGCCGGCTCGATCCCGGCGCCCTTGGGCGGCTGTGCAACTGTGAAGAATTCGAGGAGGTATGGGAGAGAATCGCAAAAAAGTTCCAGACACGCAAAGACGTGATAAGGCATAAACGTGTAAGCAGGGAGCTGCAAAGGGCAAAGAGATTCACGCAACATCAGCGTACGGCCGGACTTGCAAGCGCCAAGAAGAGGCAACCACGGTTCAGCCCCGGTTCAACCACCGCTACAGCCGCGGCTGAACCAACGAAAAGGAAAGGAAACGAAAAGGAAAAAGAAAGTGAAGAACTTACGAATACGAATACGTCGCAGCTCGCTCTTTCTTCTTCGTCTTCGGTTCGTCCGGTCGCGGGCACACACCCCCCCAACTTCACGTTGGGGATTACTGCCGGCTCGGCAAGTGGGGTCGAAGGGGCCGAGTCCCTCGGTGCCATAATCGAACGGCTTGGGATCAGCGCCGAGGCGGCCGCGAAAGCGGATGACATGGGCGCCGCCGACCAGACCCTGGGTCTGCACTTTCACCAGGCCCTGATAAGCATTATCCGGCCCAGGACACGCTCGGATAGGACGTGTTTTCGCAACGTCGCCGACTGGCTGACGCGGCGACGTGCGGAGGGCAGGTTCACAGACGACACTTTCACAATGGCGCTGGGCTTCGCGAAGGAGGCAAAGACCGCCCGAAATCCGGCTGCAGCATTTATGGCATTACTCAAAAAGGAATTGAGGTACCCAAATGGATAAGAGCAGCAGCAAGTATCGAGTTATCCCGCTGACGCAGGGCAAGTTCGCCGTAGTCGATGCCGAGGATTACGACCGGCTCTGCGGACGCAAATGGCACGCGGCAAAAAACGGCGGGCAATTCTACGCCCAACGCTACGAGAAGCGCAGGAACATTGCAATGCACCGCGAGATTCTCGATATCCCTCCGGGGATGGTCTGCGACCACAAGAACCACAACACCTTAGACAATCGCAAGGGCAACCTGCGAATCTGCACACCCGCACAGAACCAATACAACCAGCTTCCCAGAGACGGCGGGACATCCCGATACAAGGGCGTCCGCTGGCACAAAGACAATTGCAAGTGGCAGGCCGCGATAGGTTACAACAGCCGGTTGATTCACATCGGCTACTACGAGTATGAGGCCGACGCGGCGATTGCCTACGACGATATGGCGATTGAGCTGTTCGGCGAGTTCGCCTGCCTGAACTTCCACCACCGCCCCGAAATCCGGCTGTGGATGGAAGCAACGTACCTGTTCAACCCGATGAGAAATGAATTAGTGAGTTTGTCATGCTGTCCGTAAGGACTCCTTTGGAGAGCAAAGCGAATTCCGGGCCTGCCGGGAGACGAAAAGCGAATGGGCCTATTGAATACGGCCATTCCACTACCCCGCAAGCCCGATTCCTCGGCTTTGAATAAGCATGACGACGAGTATCGAAGCGCTTTGACAAGTTAAAAGAGTTTTATTCGGGCTCTTTCTCGCCTGCGGCGCCGTTACAGGGCGTAGGCCGGCTTCAGTTCTTCCTCCGTTGGGAAGTGGTCGTAGAACTCTCCTTTGGGCCCGACGTACCCGACGCCTTGCTTTTGGAGCCTTACCTGGGTGATCGAGCCGTTGCTGTTGGTGACGTTGACGGCGACTACGTTCATCTCCTGTCGTATCCGGTCCATTTCTTCCTGTGTCTCTTCCTGTGTTTTTTTCTTGTCGCGTTCGTTGACGACGGCATAGACGGTCCCGGCCGCGACCGCGGCCCCGGCGACGAGCAGCTCGGTCTTGTCGCTGTCGTCATCGTCTTTCTTCCCAATCCCTTGGGTGCTGCCGACGACGACCGTCTCGGAGCCAACCGCAACGCGCTGGCCCTGTTTGCGGCGATAGCCCCAGGCGGGGGCATGATCGGGCGGGCCGTTGCCTTGATTGAA
>JAFGTU010000426.1 GCA_016933985.1 Sedimentisphaerales bacterium
ATAAAGGCAGGAGCCTTTTCGAGAAGCGCCAATGCAACTTCGGCCATGCCCACCCGGAGGGGCATCGAAAGGCCCTCGAGAAAATGAAAATGGCGGAGAAATTCGGCCTGCCGATAGTATGCCTGATCGATACTCCGGGGGCGGATCCGGGCGCCGGCTCGGAGGAGCGAGGCCAGGCCGGTGCTATCGCCGTCAATCTCAGGGAGATGTCGCGGCTGCGGGTGCCGATTATATGCGTTGTGATCGGACAGGGCGGCTCGGGCGGCGCCCTGGCAATAGGGGTCGGCGACCGCCTGGCCATTATGCAGTATGCGTTTCTATCCGTCATTTCGCCGGAGGGCTGCGCCTCGATACTCTTAGGCGATTCGGAGCAGGCATCGGTTGCAGCCCAGGCCTTGAGGCTTACGAGCGGAGAACTATTGAAGCTGGGATGCGTTGATACGGTGATCCCGGAGCCTTTGGGCGGCGCCCACCGCAATCCCGTACTGGCCGCACGCTATCTTAAAGAGTACCTGCTGACGGAGCTGAAATCCGTTTCCGGCTGCGACATCGCGGAACTGCTTGATAGACGCTATACGGCTCTTCGAGGGTTCGGCAGAGGTATGATAAGGCGTTGAGAATCCATAATTAGTAAAGTGACTGAAGTGAGCTAAAGTGAAAAAGCTAATGCACAACTTTAGGGGCTCGTAGAAAGGGCTTGGCATTGTCGCAAGAATCAAACACTCATAAGCAAATGGTTCGCAAGAGCCTCTTTCGCACGATTTCGCGGAGCCTGATTCGGCAATTGTGCGAAAACGGGTTCGACCTGGTCGAGGCGGTTGACCTGATAAACGAGATGCTCGGAGAGGTTGTTTCGCTCGGCCTGAAGAATTCTCCGCAGGCGGACGCGGCAAAACCGAGCCAAGGCGAGGTCACGCCGACGGCCGGCCAATACCCCGATGCGGGCGATTTGGAGGTCTTGAAAGGAGACGGCAAGGTCGATATCGATGACGGCGCATATATTCGCGCTCTGCGAAAAAGCGATTGCGGCACATTAAGGACCTGGCAAGCTGATCCGGAGATTGTCGCATCCCTTGCAAGCCGGAGGCTGCAGCATGTCCTGGCGTCGGAAGATGATTGGGATTCGCAGCGTCAATTCACTGATCTCTTTGTTATCTGCCGGAAGGGCGACGATCAGGTCGTAGGTATGTTGGGATTCACTGAAGTTGACCGCGAGACGAAGCAGGCGGAGTTCTCGAAGATGATCGGCGAGCCTTCCGAGAGGGGCAAGGGACGCGCCAGGGGCGCGACGAAAGCCCTCCTGAATTACGGCTTCGACGTTCTGGGCCTGAATAGGATATACCTGCATACGCTCGACGGCCATCTCAAGAATATAAGGTTGAATCAGTCTTTGGGCTTCCAATTCGAGGGATTGCTGCAGCAGGCGGTCCTAATCGACGGCAAGCTCAGAGACGTAGCCGTTATGGCCCTTCTCAAATCACAACATCGCCCCGCCGACTCGCCTAAATAGCGCCGCCAGCACAAACCAAAAAAAGAAGCCGGAAAGGATAGGATTCAGTCGTCGTATCACCATTCATTTTTATTCTTCCCTTTTGTTTCTTTCCTTTTTTTCGGCCCGTACGATTCCAGGAACTGCAGGAGTCTCGGTATGTCCGCTTCCGCGGCCTTCCATATCTCCATAAGGTCAACTCCTCGGTAGTGGTGAATCAGCTTATCCCGCATACGCGCCATTGCAGACCACGGCAAAGAGGGACTTGCCTTCTTAAACTCATCGCTGAGGAGTTTCGCCACCTCCCCGATAATAAGGAACTGGTGAATTATCGCCGACTGTGTCTTTGGGTCCTTGCGAAACTGCTCAAAATCCATCTGTGCTCTGAACAGAACAATCTGTCGGGCGGCGTGTGCCATATCGACCAGTAAACCTGCGTCACGCTGCATAAATCTCCCTCGCCGAACCGAATATTTCGTGCTTGAGAATCGGGTTAGGATTTTCGTCAACCGCCTTTTTGCTGACCAGGTCAACCTCTCTACCCAATAGCTCCGCCAATTCATCCTCCATACGATAATGATCGAACATACTCCACTCGGCATCGTCCGCAAAGGTTACAAGCAGGTCTATGTCGCTGTCGGCCTGGAGCTTGCCTCGCAGCGCCGAGCCGAATACCGCCAATCGGCTTATCTTCCACCGCCGGCAGAATCCCGCCAATCTTTCCGGTGAGACTCCTAAATCCACCTGCAACATCTAAAATCCTCCTGTATTATCTTATGTTTTCCCTATGTTACTCGTATTCTCGCTTCCCAGCAAGCATTTTGTTCTGCAAACCACGCGTTTTTGCCCTTGACGCGATTAAGCCTGGCCTGTATGTATGGCTTGACCAGAAAGAATCTTTGGAGGCTATCGAAAATGCAAACTAATCGACGAGAATTGTTAAAGCTGGCGGCGGCTGGGGCGGCTGCGATGGCGGCGCCCGGGTACGCCGGAGAGGCAAAGAAAGAAAAGAAAAGGGGCGAATCGAAGGTCCAGAAGGCAATACCGCGGTGGCGCGGGTTCAATCTGCTGGATATGTTCACGATGCGCAGCAGCGGCGACTGGGCCGAGGACGACTTTCGCTGGATGCAGGATTTCGGCTTCGATTTTGTTCGGCTGCCCTGCTGCTACCGCCTCTGGATTGAGGACGGCGACGACTATAAGATTCACGAGCCGATGTTAGAGAAGCTGGACCGGGCCGTCGAATTGGGCGGGAAATACGGGATACACGTGAGCATCAACTTCCATCGGGCGCCAGGGTACTCGGTGAACCGGGAGTTCACCGAGCCGCATAACCTCTGGAAGGACGCCGAGCCGCTCAAGGCCTTCTGCTTCCACTGGCAGATGCTGGCAAAACGCTACAAGGGAATATCGAAAGACAAACTGAGCTTTGATCTGGTCAATGAGCCGGCCAATGTCGGGAGTAATATGAGCAGTTCGGACGTCAATCGCGTGGTGCGGGCGGCGGTGGCGGCGATTCGCGAGGTGAGCCTGGAGCGGCTGGTGGTGGCCGACGGCACAAGCTGGGGCAATGAGCCGATTCCGGAGGTGGCGGATTTGAGAATCGCCCAGAGCACGCGGGCATATCAGCCGATGTTCATCAGCCATTACGGCGCTTCCTGGGTGAACAGCAGGGACTACCCCGATCCGGCCTGGCCGGGCAACGACTGGGACCGAAAACGCCTGGAGCAGCACTACGCCAAGTGGGCAGACCTGGCCAGGAAGGGCGTGGGTGTGCATTGCGGTGAGGGCGGGGCCTATAACAAAACGCCGCACAATGTGGTGCTTGCCTGGCTGCGGGATGTGTTGGAGATTCTCACCGGGCACGGAATCGGCCTCGCGGTGTGGAATTTCCGTGGGTCGTTCGGGATTATGGATTCCGACCGAAGGGACGTCCAATACGAAGACTTCCACGGCCACAAGCTCGACCGAAAGCTGCTGAGCCTGCTACAAGAGTTCAAATAATCCAGCGTATTGTGGCTGAAGGAAAAATGCCGGAAGGAACTGGAAGAAACTCGACGCCCGGCCAGTCCGGTTTTGCGACCACACACTGGAGCGTAGTGCTGGCGGCGGGCGACATATCATCGCCCGACCATACACGGGCGCTAAGCACATTATGCCGGACATACTGGTATCCGCTTTATGTGTATCTTCGCAGATGGGGATGTGACAGAGAACGGGCGGAGGATTATACCCAGGCCTTCTTCGCCGGCTTACTGGAAAGACAATCTATAGGGCAAGCCGACCCCAAAAGGGGAAAGTTTAGGTCATTCTTACTTGCCTCGTTGAAACATTTTCTTGCCGATGAATGGGACCGTTCGCAGGCTCAAAAACGCGGCGGCGAAAGAAAAATTCTCCCTCTGGATATTGAGGATGGTGAAACTCGGTATAGTCGCGAGCCGGTTGATAACCTTTCGCCGGAGAAACTCTTTGAAAGATATTGGGCGCTGGAGGTTTTGAGGCAGGCAATGGCCCGGTTAAAGGCCGAATATGCAGCCGCCGACAAAATAGGGTTCATCCGAATAATGCATAGGTTGAGTTATGTAAATTGAAGATTCTGAGTTTGAGGTACTGGTCATCGCGATAGCCGTA
>JAFGTU010000427.1 GCA_016933985.1 Sedimentisphaerales bacterium
GCCCCTGGCACGTAACCGGCGACATCGTTGTGCCGAGCGGCCGCACGCTCACAATCGAACCCGGCACAACGCTATTCTTCAACGCCGGCACCGGCATTACCGTTACGACCGGCGGACGGCTTGTCGCCGAAGGTACACAGTACAATCGCATAAGATTGACAGCCGTACCCGGTGGGGCCAATTGGGACGGTGTGAAGTTCGACCACACGCTCACGGATAATCGCCTGGCCTATCTCGACCATGAATTCGGCGACGGACAGGGCGAATCGACCGAGGCCTCGTATTCGCGGGTGACGATAGACAACATAACCTGGTCCGGCACTAACACCAGAGTGCTCAATATAGACCATCCGTCTGTGATCTGCCGCAATTCCGTATTCCCGTCCATTAGCGGCACCGAACCTCTTCATGGCGACGGTTTGACAGGCAGTGAGTACATAATCTTCGACGGATGCACATTTGGAACGGCAACGGGGTACAACGACATAATCGACTTCACACACGCCCAACGTCCCGGCCCCGTCTTTCAGATATACAACTGCGTGTTCTTGGGCGGCGGAGATGATGGCGTGGACCTCGACAGCACCGATGCGCACGTAGAAGGAAACGTGTTCATGAATTTCCACGGGGGAGGAGGCGACGGTACTTCCAACGCCGTCTCCACTGGCGACGAAGGTTGGCCGTCGGAAATATACGCCGCGAGAAACATCTTCATAGAAAATGATCACGGGGCTCTGCTCAAGGAAGACAGCCACATCCACGCTCACAATAACGTATTTATCAACAGTACTGTAGCCGCGGTTGTCTTTGGCGAGCCATTCAGGAATCCGCCGAGGGAACCGGGCCGCGGTGTGGAGATGGCGGGTAACATCTTCTGGAATAATGCAGCGATCTTCGAGCTGTTCTTTGAAGACCCGCTGCCCGAATACGGCCCCACGGGTGATGTAATCGTCGACTACTCGTCTCTGCCGTCCCAGTGGCACTATCTTGGTATTGGGAATATCGATGCCGACCCCTTGTTCATCGACGAAGTCGGTGGTGACTTCAGGCTGAAGGCCGATTCCGGGGCAATTGGGACCGGCGCCTGGGGCCTTGATATGGGCGCAATAGTCCCCGCCGGCGCGGCGATTTCGGGCGAGCCTCCCGCCGTCACCTACCATACGGATGCAACCCTAACCGTCGGCGGCCCGGGCATCGTCAGCTACAAATACTCCGTAAACAGCCCCACCGGCCCCTGGAGCGCCGAAAAGACCGTGGATGTGCCCATCGTGCTCACAGGACTGGCCAATAGGCAGTCATATACGGTCTATGCAATCGGCAAGAACTCCGCCTATGTCTGGCAAAATGAAGAGGCCGCCGCCGTCTCGCACACGTGGACTATCGACACCTCGTTCTGTGAGTTAGTGATAAACGAGGTGCTTGCTCACACGCACGGCAACGACCCCGACATAATCGAGCTGTATTACGACGGTCCTCAGTCGATCGAGCTGAACGGAATGAGCCTGACCGATAATCCCGCTGAGCCGAACAAGTTCGAGTTCGGTCCTTTGACCTGTTCGCATACAATCGCAAATCCCGGCGACTACATAATCCTCTACGGCGACCTTACGACGTTGCAGGATCACCTCGGCTTTGCCCTCTCCGCGGACGGCGAGACCTTGTATCTGTATGACAGGCCGAAGCCCGACGGCACAAGAGACCTGCTCGATTACGTTCAGTTCGGACCGCAGATAAACGATTACTCGATCGGACGGGTCGGCTGGGACCGCGCCTGGAAGCTAAATCAGATGACCTTCGGCTCGGCAAACATAGCCCAGCCCCTGGGCGATCCGTACACCCTGAAGATAAACGAGTGGTTTACTAACGGACAGGTCCTCTTCGAGGACGATTTCATCGAACTATACAATCCGCATCCCCAGCCTGCATCGCTTGCAGGTCTGTACCTGACGGACGACCCAATAGCCGAGCCGAACAAGCGTCAAATCGTTCCGCTCAGCTTCATTCCGCCCGAAGGTTATGCGGTCTTCTGGCCTAACGACGGCAATGACCCCTCAGAGCTCAACTTCAAGCTCTCCTCCGACGGCGAGATGATAGGCCTGTTCGATGCGGGCTTGAATATGATAGACCAGGTGCTGTACGGCCCACAGACTACGGATGTCTCTCAAGGTCGCTCCCCGGATGGTTCGACCAACTTCGAATTCTTCGACCTGCCGACGCCTGGAGTCGCCAATACGTCGGCGCCTGTGATAACCACCACTCCGGTAATGCTTGCGGCCGAGAGCGCGACCAAGCGTGCCGCTGTTCCAACCTCGCCCGATAATATCGACGAGACCTGGAAATCCGATCCAGATTTCGACGATTCGGCCTGGCTGGAGGGCATCGGCAGCCCCGGCGGCGTGGGTTTTGAGACGAACCCGGGCGATGTGGTCAACTTTGTAAGCCTTATCACCCTCGATGTTGAGGCGCAAATGGATAACAACAATGAGACCTGTTACATCCGCATCCCCTTTACTGTTGACGGGGATGATCTGGCCGATTTCACGGATATGACCTTGAAAATACGGTATGATGACGGATTCGTCGCTTACATAAACGGCACGGAGCTTGTGACGGCAAGACGCAATTTTGCCGGCACGCCTGAGTGGAATTCCGGTGCCGACACCACCCACAGCGATTTGGCGGCGATCCTCTTCGAGTATATCGACGTCTTCGATTACCTGGACGCATTAAGAGCGGGCGACAACGTCCTGGCCATTCACGGCCTTAACTACCTGGTGAGCAGCAGCGACTTCCTTATCTCTGCCGAGCTGGAGGGCGCGATCACGACTATCGACTACGGTGAATTCCCCTATCCCGACGCCCCGGACCAGCTCGCCGGCCTGAGGATAACGGAACTGATGTACCACGATCCTTCCGGCGGCAACTTCGACTACATCGAACTGAAGAATATCAGCGACGAGGCTATCAAGCTTGACGGCCTGCGATTCGTCGATGGGATTCTCTTTGAGTTCCCGGCCGGACAGCTCAATCCGAATGAATGTATTGTGGTCGTCGGAAATCTTACATCTTTCCGTGTCCGGTACGGGTATTCGGCCCGCGTTGCCGGCGTGTACAGCGGTGCGCTCAGCGGCGGCGGAGAGAAGATAGTTCTCTCGCTCGCATGGCCCCTCGAGGCCGCGATTATGAGGTTTGAGTACAGCGACACTTGGTATCCCAGCACCAACGGAGGCGGACAGTCCCTGCATATTAACGACGCGACGATCCATCCTTATCTCTGGAACGAAGCCGAGAGCTGGCATGCGGCAGCGCCCAACCCCGGCATTCCATAACAACGTTACAACAACAGACCACCAGTGGCGGTGCTGCATCGCCGCCACTGTTTGCTTCACGTTCCTTCATGGCGATAAGGCCATGTCCAACCGGCCCCCATCGCCATTAGCCATCTAATAACAGCAGGGTTCTATTGCCCCCGGCGGCCCAGTACGTTATGATTGACCCTGCGCCTTATTGGAATGAAACTGATTTCTAACGATGGAGTTGAATTATGGCTGAGGCGATCAGGCGAGGTCCCGCTGTTGCCGTTATGATCGCAGCTTGCATAATCGGTGCGGTTCTGATTGTCCGGCGGGGCAAGGTTGTCTCGACCGAGAATAAACCGGCGTCGCAGCAGCCGGCGGTGATACTGCCGGGGAACGATAGCTGGCCTATGTTTCGCGGCGGTCAGGGCTTGCTCGGAAGGGCCGCCGGCGACCTGGCCGATTCTGTGGAGCTTGCCTGGAAATTCAAAACAAGCGATCAGATCAAATCCTCCCCCGCAATAAACAGCGGCATCGTCTATATAGGCTCAAGCGACGCAAATGTATATGCAATCGACTTGGAAAGCGGCGAGCAAATCTGGCAGTACCATACCAGCGACGCCGTCGAGGCGGCCCCTCTTGTCCTTGGCGGCTCGGTATATGTGGGGGCGCTGGATGGCTTCCTGTTCGCCATTGACGCCAACAGCGGCTCTTTCAAATGGAAGTATGAAACCGATTCGCAGATAGCCGGCGCGGTCAACTGGACTCGCTCGCCGGACGGACGCGACTTATGGATACTCGTCGGCAGCCACGACAATTACCTGCACTGCTTGAATTCCGCCGACGGTAAAGTCGTCTGGAAGTACGAAACCGGCAATTATATCAACGGCGCCCCGGCCGTCGGCGGAGGACAGGCCGTAGTGGGCGGATGCGATGCGATGATTCACGTCGTCTCTACAGCCGACGGCGCCGGCATCAGGCAAATCGAAACAA
>JAFGTU010000428.1 GCA_016933985.1 Sedimentisphaerales bacterium
CACGGCGTTACCGACAGCGGCAAGACCGAGATTTACATAAGGGCCATCGAGGCGGTATTGGCGAAGAATAGAAGCGCGATTGTTCTGCTCCCGGAGATTGCCCTGACGGCGCAGACGGTCCAGCGGTTCAGCACGCGGTTTGCGCGAATAGCGGTGATGCACTCGGGCCTGACGGCGGCGCAGCGGAACGTACAGTGGCAGATGATTAAGGCGGGCGATGCCGATGTCGTAATAGGGGCGCGGTCGGCGGTGTTCTCGCCGCTGCCGAGGGTCGGGCTTATCGTGGTGGATGAAGAGCATGAGCCGAGCTACAAGCAGGATACGGCGCCGCGGTATAACGGCAGGGACGTGGCGATTAAGCGGGCGCAATTGGCAGGGGCGCATTGTATCTTAGGCAGTGCGACGCCATCGTTAGAGACATTGGAGAATTGCCACCGAAAGGGGCATTTCAGTATCGCTCGACTGCCGCATCGAGTGATGAACCTGCCAAGCCCCAAGATGAGGCTGGTCGATATGCGGGCCGAGCCGGTGACGCACAAAGGCGTGAATCTGATAAGCGGGCCGTTGGCCGAGCAGCTCAAGGCGGTTTTGGAGAAGGGCGAGCAGGCGATCTTGCTCTTGAATCGGCGGGGGTACAGCAATTTTGTATTCTGCCCATCGTGCAAACATACGCTGCACTGCCGAAACTGCGACGTTACGCTGACGTTTCACAAGGCCAAGGGCGTTCACATCGGGCAGATGCAGACTGTTACGGGCAGGCACATCGGGCACGGGTATGCAATTTGTCATTATTGCCTGGCGCAGACACTCGTGCCGCAGAATTGCCCGGTGTGCGGCAGGGGAATGGCGATGATCGGGATCGGCTCGCAGAGGCTGGAGGAGGAGCTTTCGCAGAAATTCCCCGATGCGCGGGTGGCAAGGATTGACAGCGATTCGATGGCAAAGGGGGATTACTACCGGCTGCTGAGCGATTTCGGCGAGGGGCGGATCGATGTCCTGGCGGGAACGCAGATGCTTGCCAAGGGGCTGCACTTTCCGAATGTGACGCTGGTCGGGATAATCAGCGCAGACACTTCGCTGTACCTGCCGGACTTCCGTGCGAATGAGCGGACGTTTCAGTTGATATCCCAGGTGGCCGGGCGGGCCGGGCGGTCGGAAAAGAAGGGGACGGTCTTTGTGCAGACGTTCCTGCCTAAGCAGCCTGCCATTGCCTTCGCGCTGAAGGGCGACTTCAATGGCTTCGTGAACGAGGAATTGAAGCACCGCAAGGCGTGTAACCTGCCCCCATTCTGGAGGCTGGCGGTCGTCGTTATGCGGGATATGAAGTATGAGAAATTAGAGAAGGCGTGCGAGGCGATGAGCGAGAGGATAGCGGGGATCGTGAAGTCTGCTGGACTGAAAGCCGTGGTTCGCGGGCCGATGCCCTGCGTTATCAACCGGGTGCAGCGTTTTCACCGGATGCAGATTATCGTGCAGAGCCCGGATCCGCAGACGATGCAGCGGCTGTTTGCAGAGGTGCGGGCCGCCGGGCCGATTCGACCGGTTGTGAAGGTGGCGATAGATATTGACCCGGTGAATTTATTATAGTTTGCAATTCTTCGAGGATTGTGATATATTTCTGAACCGGCTTGACCGGGGAGTAGCTCAGCTTGGCTAGAGCGTCCCTCAGGGAAGGTCGCAAGTTACATTGCGAGGCCTTCTTATGGAAAGCGGCATTGCCGGATACAAGTGAATATCGATTGTCTGAGGCGACTCTATAAGTGTACTACGTCTATATACTCAGGAGTGTTAAGACGAAGAGGTTGTACATTGGGCACACTGACGATCCAACCCGCAGACTCGAAGAGCATAATACCGGGAGAGGAGGCAGGTACACGCGGGACAATGGGCCGTGGACGTTGGTTTACAGCGAGCCGCTTCCCGACCGGGCTTCTGCAGTGAGGCGGGAACGGTATCTCAAGAGCACCAAAGGATCTTGGGAAAAGAGAAGACTGGCTGGTATTGTGGATTAACATATAATTGCTCGCCTGAGCATCTGTTGCATATGCTCAGAGAAGCAGGAATACAGGAGCCTTTGCAGCATATACATTTACATTGACATAGTTTTTCTCGGGGAGTAGCTCAGCTTGGCTAGAGCGCTGCGTTCGGGACGCAGAGGTCGCAAGTTCAAATCTTGTCTCCCCGATTGTGGGACGCATCGGAAAGCAGTATGTAAGGGAGAGGGTGCGCGCCTGGGACTACTTGCCGTTTTGGGCGGGTCGGTTGCTACGCCGTCAGGAACAGGGCCGCGGGCGGTATCCCGGCTGCATCGGGGGCGTTTTTTTAGTTTGACGCGGGCTGCGCCGGGGGTTATTCTTTTGACGCTGTTTTTGTACTGAAAGACCTGATTTTTTGCGGGTGATCCTGCAATGGAAAAGGGAATGATTGAGCTACTGGAAAGAATCTCGCAATCGACGAGCTATATAGCGATAGGCGGGACGGTGGCCCTGCTGTTTCTGCTGATATTCGCGCAGAGCATCTTCGGATCCAGGACCACGCAGTCGCAGTTGAAGAGCCTGATAGAGCACACCGAGAGAATGAATGAGAAACTCGACCAGATCGCCGGCGGTCTGAAGAAGCAGCAGGAGCAAGGCGAAGAGGAGAAGCGAGCTGATGAATAGACGGGCACACGGAAAAGAGTATGCAGATAACGATTGAAAAGACGCCTATAGACGGGGCGATAATAGTCAAGCCCGAAGCCTTCGAGGATGAACGCGGCTTTTTTATGGAGGTCTTTCGCAAGGACCAGTTCGAGCAGCTCGGCCTGCCAAGCGAATTCGTGCAGTTGAACCATTCGGCGTCGCGCAAGGGCGTCGTCCGCGGCCTGCACTTTCAGTGGGACCCGCCGATGGGAAAGCTGATGAGGGTGACGGTAGGCTCGGCCTTTCTCGTGGCCGTCGATATCAGGAAGGATTCGCCGACATTAGGCAAGTGGTTCGGCATAGAGGCCTCGGCTGAGAATAAGATACAGTTTTTTGCCCCGGCGTGCTTTGCCAGGGGGTTTGCTGTTCTCTCCGACTACGCTGAGATTCAATATATGTGCACCGGGATATACGGCCCCAAGGGTGAATCGGGCATACTATGGAACGACCCTGAAATCGGCATCGAATGGCCCGTAAAGAATCCGATCCTGTCGGACAAAGACAAGAACGCCCAGACTCTCGCCCAATGGCTGCAAAGAGAAGAGAGCGATCACTTCAAATAGACGCTAAAGCGAGGATATCGTTTGACGCTCAAAAAGAAGGGACGGCACAACAAGTGTTATGCCGCCCCTTTTGTTT
Organism: Sedimentisphaerales bacterium; assembly: GCA_016933985.1. Lineage (GTDB taxonomy): Bacteria > Planctomycetota > Phycisphaerae > Sedimentisphaerales > Anaerobacaceae > JAFGCD01. The sequence continues at coordinate 3,321 of JAFGTU010000428.1, forward strand.
TACGGCTTCAACAAAGCTTACGAGGCCGGTGCTGTGAACACCAGCACGAAGGCCAGGATACATACCAGTGCTATTCCGGCCGGGACCATGAATATCTGACGCCACTGGAACTTGTCCTCGCTCTTGAATCTGTCCATTACGGTGCCGGCTAATTGGGTGCCGAGCAGCAGGCCGACGCCTGTTGTCGCTGCGAACATCAGGGCCTGCATCGTGCTGAGGATCTCCGCGGATGCGACGCTCTTGGCGTAAATCTGGCCGACGATTATGAAGAATACGTACGCAAGTCCGTGCAGAGCCTGAGCGGGAATGATAAGCAGCTTCTCTTTCGTCCCGATGTAGATGACATACAGCAGCAGCCAGCATCCGGCCCCCACGACCAGCGTCCATTTGAATCCGAGGCTGGTGAGCAGAAGGCCCAGGAGGAAGAACGTTGCGATTGCCTGCGTCGCCTGTGCGATGGCCATCGATGCCGGGACATTCTTGCTCGGGATTCCCATGTCCTGCATAAACTGGGCGGTGCCCTGGAAGTAGAACTGCATCAGCCCCGCGATAATCATCGAGGCCAGGACAAACACCAGGAAATTGGAGTTGCCGAGCATCGCAAGCGTATCGCGAATCGGGGCCTGAACTACGTCAGTCGAGGCGGGCACAGGCGGCGTCTTCGGCATGAAGAGGCAGCCAACGGCCATAATCACCGACAGGACAGCCGCGAAGTAAAGACAGTCGCGTCCCTGCTCACCGGTCTTGAATTTCCATCGCCATCCGGTCAGGAAATAGCCGGCAAGCGCCCATGCGACCGGCGCCCAGAGGAATATCTTGCCCGAAGCGGCATCAACGTCGGCCGGGTCGGAAAACGCTTTGGCCAAATGGTGGAACATCAACGAGTTCACCAGCGGCAAAGTGGCCGCGAAGCATACCGAATAGAGCAGCAATACTGTGAAGAGCCCCTTGAAAGTCGTCTTGCCGGCCGCGAGGAACAGCAGCACCGCGCCGGCAAGATGCGCGACAACGAGTATCCATTCCGTATTGACGTATTTGTCTGCAAGCCATCCGCCGACAAGCGGAAAGACGATACAGGCCAGCGGCAGCGTGGCGTAGATCCAGCCGGTCTGCTTGCCGGTCATCTTGAGCGGGCCGAAAAGGCGCGCCGCCAACACGGGGAACCACGCCCCCCATATCGCGTACTCCATAAACATCGCAAAGCTTAAAGCGAAATACAGTTTCCATTCCATTTCGTTCTCCTTAACTTACATGGTTTATATGCAACCGGACTCGGCCATTGCAGCGGGTTTTATCCACAGATGTCCCTGAGTCTGTCGGCGGCCAGTGCGATATCGCCGGGCCTGTCGTCTCCGGCCTCGCGCTCGATCGCCATAGCTCCGTCGAATCCGATCTCTTGGAGCGTTTTTATGAACGCGACAATTCCGACCTCGCCGTTGCCCCAGGGCACTTCGGCGCCCCAGGTCCCCGGCACTTTGGTCCGCGTGGCGTCTTTTACGTGCAGGTGCTTGATCCAGGGCGCCAGCGTGCGAAGCGCCTCAATGGGGTCGCCCTTGTCGTAGAGTATCATGTTGGCCGGGTCGAAATTGACGCCGACGGCC
>JAFGTU010000429.1 GCA_016933985.1 Sedimentisphaerales bacterium
CGGAGCAGGAGGGATTCGAACCCCCGTTACCTTTCGGTAAAACGGTTTTCAAGACCGTCGCGATCAACCACTCTGCCACTGCTCCAAATCGTAGCGCCCCGGCCCATTTTCATTGCCGAGCCATGGACGGACTTTGTCTGTAAGTGATGACCTATTCTATCGCAAAGACCCGAATTTGCAAGCAAATCTTGACATATCCTGGCCGCAGTAATACATTCAAGAGCGTCGTCTTGCCAATTCATCTTTGGATACGAACGGCGGCTCTTAATAGGAGACACTCGCAATGCAACATAGGGGCGTATTCGCAAGCATCAATAATCATATCGAAGGTCATTCCAGCTTGGCCCGCCGAGCTTGGCTCGCTCTGTTTATACCCTCGCTGGTTCTGTTCGGTGTGGTTTGCGCCGCCGTTGGCGCAGATGCTAATTGTCCGCCTCAGCCCATCAGCGTCAACGGGGTATTCCCCAAGCTGGCCGTATTCGCCGAGGGCGTCGGCAGCGATTCGGAGGCCGGAATCGGCGCTCTAATCCCATGGGCCGACAAGCTCTGGGCCACGGGCTACGTCGCCCATATCAAAGGCTCGGGCCTCGGACTCTACGAAATCACCGACGATATGACAATGCGCCGCCATCCCGAAGCAGTAACCGGCACATTCACAAACCGAATGGCGCATTGGCCTTCAGGCCAGGCGTTCATCGGCCCCCACGCCATCGACGCCGACGGCAACGTTCGCACAATACAAGACCTCAAAAATTTCCGTCTCACCGCCACCGTAAGCCACCTCACCGATCCTGAGAACAAAGTCTATTTCCTCGGAATGGAAGGCGATTTTTGGGAAGTGGACGTCCGTTCGCTAAAGGCGGAGAAGCTCTTCGATTTGGCAAAGGAGCTGGAAATCCGACCCGCCAAAGAGCATTTCAAGGCCGCGTACACCGCCGCAGGCCGAGTCGTCGTCGCCAACAATACTTATGATGAGAAGGAATTCCTCGGCGAGAGGGACGCCGGCCGTCTCGCAGAATGGGGCGGAAAGAAATGGACCGTCATCGAGCGAAATCCGTTCGTGGAAGTTCACGGCAACCCCGGGGGCGCCTCATATGGCAGCACAACGATCTACGCGACCGGCTGGACAAAATCGAGCGTCGTCCTTCGCGTATTCGCCAAGGGAAAATGGGATAGATACCTGCTGCCCAAAGGCGGCCACTCCTGGGACCACGCATGGAATACAGAATGGATGCGAATCCGCCACGCAGTCACCGAACGCCTCCTGATGGACGCACACGGCATATTCTACGAGCTGCCCCCGCAGGCATACGAAGGCAAAGTATGGGGAATAAAACCGATATGCAGCCATCTCCGGGTCGTCCCCGACTTCTGCCACTGGCGGGGAATGTTCGTAATGGCATCCGACCAGATCGACCACGACCAGGGCCAGCCCCAGTCCGGCTTATGGTTCGGCAACATCGACGACCTCTGGAAAATGGGAAAACCGACAGGATGGGGAGGGCCGTGGTGGCAAACGCCCGTCGAGAAAGGGCAGGTCTGCGACCCATTCCTTATGACGGGATTCGATAAGAAGGTCCTTCACCTCGCACACGATGCCGAAAAAAGCGTAGAATTCGAGATCGAAATAGACTTCCTCGGAAACGGAACATGGATGCCCTACAAGGCGATCACGGTCTCGAGCAAGGGGTACGAGCACCACGAATTCCCCGATGCCTTCAGCGCCCACTGGGTCCGAATCCGGGCCGGCGACGCCTGCAAGGCAACAGCACACTTTATGTACAATTAGCATGAACCGGCTTCTTGCCAACGTGCGGCCTTTGTGGTAAGAATATAACGACTAAAGTTTACGAAATCTCTGAATGGAGGACAAAATGCGAAAACGTAATATCGTAGGGCACGCCCTGGTTATCTTGCTTGTTGTCGCCTGTGCGGCGCCTTGGCAAGCGACACAAGCGCAGGGCCTGGCCGAATTCGAGAAGCGGCTGACCGAATTTACCCTCGACAACGGCCTGAAGTTCCTCGTCCTCGAACGCCGCGAAGCCCCGGTCGTATCGTTCCACATCTACGCCGACGTCGGCGCGGTCGATGAGGTCCGGGGAATTACCGGCTTGGCGCATCTCTTCGAGCACATGGCTTTCAAAGGAACCGAGACCATCGGAACCAAGGACTACAAGGCAGAGGCAAAAGCAACGGCGAAGATCGACGAAGCCTTCCTTGCCCTCAAGGTCGAGCGCAGAAAAGGCGCGAAGGCTGACAAGGCCCGCCTCGACACCCTCACCGAGCAATTCAAGGCCGCCCAGGAGGAGGCCCAGAAGTTCCTCGTGCACGATGAATACGAGGAGGTCTTCTCTCGCCAGGGCGGCTCCGGGTTCAATGCGTACACCAGCCAGGACGCTACGCAGTACATTGTCAGCCTCCCTTCAAACAAGATCGAGCTTTGGATGCTGATGGAGGCCGACCGCTTCGCCCATCCCGTCCTGCGCGAGTTCTATAAGGAAAAGGATGTCGTAATGGAGGAGAGGCGAATGGGCGTCGAGAGCCAGCCCACCGGGCGACTCGTCGAAGAGTTCATGGCCGTCGCCTACAAGGCCCATCCTTACGGTGACAGCGTCGTTGGCCACATGAGCGACCTCGAAACGCTCACCCGCGCCGAGGCTGAGCGGTTCTTCAAAACCTATTACGGCCCGAGCAATCTGACTATTGCGGTCGTCGGCGACGTGGACCCGCAGCAGGTTAAGAAGCTGGCTGAGGGATACTTCGCCCGCATACCCGGCGGGGCGAAGCCCGAGCCCGTCGAGACCATAGAGCCCCCGCAGCTCGGTCCGCGTAGTGTCGTCATCGAGGACCCGGCCCAGCCGTTCGTCCTGATAGGGTACCATAAGCCCGGAGTTGAACATCCCGACGACGCCGTCTTCGACGCAATAACCGATATTGTCGGGATGGGCCGGACATCGCGTCTCTACAAGGCCCTCGTCAAGGAAAAGAAGATCGCCGTCTATGCCTCCGGATTCCAGGGCATGCCCGGAACCAAGTACCCCAACCTTTTCCTTTTCTACGCCGTTCCCGCCAGAGGGCACACCAACGCCGAGTCGCAGGAGGCGATCGACGCAGAAATCGAAAGGCTGAAAGCCGAGCTCGTCTTGCCCGAGGAGCTGCAAAAGGCCAAGACCCGCGCACGGGCCTCTTTAATACGCCAGCTCGATTCCAACTCCGGGCTGGCCGCACAGTTAACCTACTACGAGGTCGTGACGGGCGACTGGCGAAACCTTTTCCACCAGCTCGACAAGATCGAGCAAGTGACCGCCGAAGACATCCAGAGAGTCGCAAAAGAGTACTTCACCACGAAGAACCGCACGGTCGGCCTGATCGAAACACAAGCAGCAGAGTAATCCATACAGGAGCGAAAAATGACCCGTCACAGAATATTCTTCATCAACTATCTCGTCCTTGCGGCCTTCGGCCTCTCTATCCTCGTCCCCGGCTGCTCGAAGCAGCAGGCAGCAGACTACAAAAAGCTCAAATACCCCAAGCTCGGTGACATAGTGGCGCCCGAGGTTAAGCAGCTCACCCTGGCCAACGGAATGAAGCTGTTCTTGCTGGAGGACCACGAGCTGCCTCTGATAAACGTCTCGGCCATTATCCGCACGGGTTCGATCTACGAACCCGCCGAGAAGATCGGCCTGGCGTCGATTACGGGCGAGGTCATGCGGACCGGAGGAACCGCTGCAAGAACCGGCGACGAGCTCGACGAAGAGCTCGAAAGATTGGCGGCATCCGTCGAGACCTCTATCGGCCTAAACTCCGGCTCGGCGTCCGTCTCCGTCCTCAAGGAAGATATCGACAAGGGCCTGGCAATCCTCGCCGACGTCCTGATGAACCCGGAATTCAGAGAGGACAAGATACTCCTCTCCAAGATGCAGGCCAAGAGCATGATCGCCCGCCGCAACGACAACATCCGCGCCATAGCCGGCCGCGAGTTCGATAAGCTCATCTACGGTCCGCAAAGCGTCTATGCCCGCCACGAGGAATACGCCACCATCGACAGCATCACCCGCGACGACCTGATCGCGTTCCACAAGCGCTTCTTCGCCCCGAACAATATGATGCTCGCCGCCTGCGGGGATTTCAATACGGACGAGATGATCAGGAAGATAGAAAACGCATTCCACGACTGGCACAAGGCCGACCTCAGTATTCCCAAAAAGCCCAAGGTCGATTACAAGTTCCGCAAAACCGTCAACCAGATTCGCAAGGACGACGTCAATCAGTCCAACGTATATCTCGGCCACATCGGCGGCCTGATGAGCGACCCGGACTACTTCGCTCTGGTCGTAATGAACAAGATCCTCGGCGGCGGCTTCACCGGACGCCTCTTCAAGAACGTCCGCTCCCGAGAAGGACTGGCGTATTCCGTATTCGGAAGCTACTCGGCCAACTATGACTACCCCGGTGAGTTCTACGTCGGCTGCATGACAAAATCAGGATCGACCGTCTATGCCATTCGAGCAATGCTCAGAGAGGTCGAGAAAATGCGGGAAGCAGAAGTCACCGACGAAGAGCTTGCCCTGGCCAAGGAAAGCTTTCTTAATTCCTTCGTCTTCAACTTCGACACAAAAGGCGAAATCGTCCGGCGGCTGATGATATACGAATACTTCGGCTACCCGGCGGACTTCCTGATGAAGACCAAAGAAAACGTCGAAAAGGTAAACAAGGCCGACGTCCTCAGAGTTGCCAAGAAGCACCTAAAGCCCGACACCGTCCAGATTCTCGTAGTAGGCAGGCCGGACGATTTCGACCAGCCCCTCTCGACGCTCGGAGAAGTGCACGAAATAGACATAACAATCCCACCGCCTGCAAAATGACCTCGGACAATTAGATGGAGGCCACATATAGAATGACCAAACACAAAATGCCGATGATCGTAACGGTTGTTTTTTGCTTCGCTGTTATCGCGCCGGCGGCTCAGCGGGACTACGCCTTCGACGGCAAGATCTCCCGCCAGGTCCTCGAGAATTATCTCTCGCGCTCAATCACCTTCTGCGAGATTCTAAACCCCGAGCGCGTCGAAAAGGAGTTGAATGGCGACGTCGATGACAATATCAGAATGCTCACCAACACCGGCGTCAAGTTCATCGGCCGCGCTATCTATATGTGGGGCGGCGAGAGCCGGCTCGACGGATTGCTTGAACGCGCAAGGCCCGTTGTGGAGAAGATTCACGCGGCGGACCCGGATGTGGTCCTGCAGGCCGCGGCGTTCGAGATAGTATCCGGGCAGGTCGAGACGCTGAAAGTCCCGAAGTGGGTATTCGACGAATTCGGCCTGGAATTTCAGGATCGCAATTTCGACTACGAAGCGATGCTCTACAGCGATGGGCATAGGGTGAACCAGTGGCGCGGCGGCTCGTCTGTCCCCGATATGAGCAAACTCGAAACAAGGATGTGGTTCTTCTACCTATCCGCTCGCTACATCGACATCGGCATCGAGGCAATCCACTTCGGCCAGGTCGAAATCATGGACGACAAAGACGGCGACCATATCGGCTGGCGAGACATGATGGCAAGAGTCCGATGCTACGCCGCAAAGAACGCCAGACGGCACTTCCTCCTCGCCGATGCCCACGTTCCGAGCGGCGGAATCGTTCACGATGGCAAGCTGATGTTCGACTTTCATTCCTTCCCGCTGCGAATCGACGAAGTCGTTGAAGAGCCGCAGAAGGGAATCCTGAAAGTGGGCTACCTCGACAGCATCTTCAAGCGGAGCAAAGGCGGCATTACGCCAAGCGGCTGGACGTGCGAGAGCCTTCCGTATATCGTCGAGCTCGACAACTTCGGCTCAAGCCGCAGGCCCGGGCAGAATATCGGCATGCACTATATCTGGGGATACGACGAGATCTGCTGGTTCGCCCACCAGCCCAAAGAATACCGCAACTATTGGCTGAAATACGCCTGGGACTGGATCTGCAAGACAGACCCCAACGGCTACCTGCAAATGCCCGGAGGCAGGACGTTAGCCGACCCCGTCAACGGAACAAACTGGTACTGGGCAAACACCCCAAGCCCCAAAGTCCCCAACGGCTTCGACCAGGAAGAAACAATAAAACAAATCTGGAGCCAGGACGCCAAATAAGGCCTCCGGCAACCGTGTCGGTCATCGAATAGTAGAGTCAACGCTCTTGATAACAGGGACGCGTACTGTCATTCCGGCCTTGAGCCGGAATCCACGAGCCAAAACTGGATTCCCGCCCATTCGACTCCGCCCCGTCGGGGCTTCGCTCAGGGCAGGCATTTCGCGGGAATGACAATTGTGGGGGCGCGCCGTTTATTTAACCGGCCAGATATCAATAGTGCTCTTCCATCCAGTGCAAAGCCATAAGCCCGAAGTCAACGAAGTTGACCGCACAATCGCCGTTGATGTCGCCTGCAACGATTGTCTCGCAGGCCGGCTTGCCGAAATATGACTTGCTCGCCTCAGCCGTCCCGCCGTAGGCCCCCATATTTATTCGCCCGCCGTTCGGGAATGGCTCAAGGCCAATAGGCGCCATCGGATCCCCGGTATCAATACAGGGACTCGTTACTTCATCTATCGTCCATCGCCCCTCGTTCGCATCCCATCGCCCGGCCTGCGACTTCAGGTGGTAGTCGCCTCGGCCATCGACCCAGAAGTCGTCGTTGGCATCCTCAGGCGTTCCATTAGGATCCCAGAAACCCGGATCGACAAAGCATGGATCTGCATCGATGTTGCCCTCGCCCCAGTGCACTTCCTGCAGATCCTGGGGAATCTCACGATATTCAATAGCCTCGGTGCCACCCTGAACGTTGCTGAAACTCACACTGAGTTCAGGAATGAAGTACTCACCCAACATGTTCATCCATCCCGTCAGGCAGATTTGATCGCCATTGGAGGAAGTATTATCCCGGATGATGCAATTAGCGATCGTCACCTCTGGCTCCCGCCCCCCGAGGCAGAAGATTCCCCCACCACTGCCTTGAACCCGGTTGCCGACGATCACACAGTTTATCAGGTCTGTTTTGCCACCAATGCATGCCACACCGTATCCGCTGTTCCCCACAAGAAGACATGCCGTCAGAGACGGCGCTCCACCGGAGCAACAGATTGCCCCGCGAACTACGTCGGTAGCCTGGTTTGCCGCGAGAGTGCAATTTGCTATGGTCGGGCTGGAGTCGCCGCAGGAGATTCCACCTCCTTGAATGCCGACGTTCTTAATGAGCCTGCAGTTGAGTATAAGCGGGCTGGCTCCGTCACCACACACAATTGCCGAATACACCGCATTTGTTACGGTCAATCCATTGAGAACAGAATTCGCATCTTCGTTATTGTGGAAATAGAAGCCGCGGCCCTGGTTATTGCAGTCGATTACTGTTTGGGCCACAGTGTTAGGGTCGCCGGGATTTGTGCCGGTTACGGTTATTGCTCTGCCAAGAAAGTCGATATCCCGGTTACCGAGACCTGTGTAGGTGCCCGGTTGCACTTCGACTGTGTCGCCGTTGGTGGCGTCGTCTATTGCTGCCTGGATGTTGTTGAAGTCCGCGGGGGCGTCGTCATCGACAGTGATTATCCTTGCGCGGCATGGGATTGCCGCCAGTATAGCAAGGATGCAGACGGCGGTCTTCATAGTCTTTATCTCCGGTTTTCTATTATAGTTGAATTATAAGGTTTTCCGCCCTGCTATGCAAGAGGGAATTGACGTGTGAGGGGTTGATTTTCTCCGAGGCCCGCAATATACTGGCCCATGAAGCGCAAATTCGTACTCCAATATTCCAAGGAGCAGACATGACTGACTGCACAAGAAGAGATTTCCTCAAAAACGCCGGCATTGCGATGGCAACGTATTCGCTTCTGCCCGGCTGCGCAACCGCAGGCCGGATAACGCGCAAAGGCCGCAAGAAGCCCAACATAATCTTCATTCTCGCCGACGACCTCGGTTACGGCGACGTAGGCTGCTTCGGCCAGAAGGTCATCCAGACCCCCAACATAGACAACCTCGCCGCAGAGGGAATGAAGCTGACCGACCACTACGCAGGCAGCACCGTCTGCGCCCCCTCCCGATGCTGTCTGATGACGGGATTGCATACCGGCCATGCACTGATTCGCGGCAACGCCAACGTGCCTCTCCGCCCGGAAGATGTCACCGTCGCCGAGCTGCTCGATGCTGCCGGCTACACCACAGCTATTATCGGCAAATGGGGACTCGGCGAGGCCGGCAGCACAGGAATCCCAAACCGCCAGGGATTCGATTACTGGTTCGGTTATCTCAACCAGCGGCATGCCCACAACTATTACCCCGAATTCCTCTGGAGAAACGAGCAGAAGGTCACGCTAAGAGGCAACAAGCTGACCAAGCCGGATGAAGGAGGCTGGGGCGTATCCGAAGAGAAGGTGACGTATTCCCACGACCTCTTCGCAGCCGAAGCCCTCGACTTCCTCGATAAGAACAAGGATAAAACCTTCTTCCTCTACCTTCCCTTCACAATCCCTCATGCCAACAACGAAGCGGGCAACAGAGGCATGGAAGTGCCGGACCTCGGCCAGTACGCCGATAAGGACTGGCCCGAACCGCAAAAGGGACACGCCGCAATGATAACCAGAATGGACGGCGACATCGGAAGGGTAATGGCCAAGCTCAAAGAGTTAGGTATCGACGAAGATACGTTTGTCTTCTTCTCAAGCGACAACGGCCCCCACAAAGAAGGCGGAGCAGACCCCGAATTCTTCAACAGTTCCGGACCCTTGAGAGGATACAAGCGTGCCCTCTACGAAGGCGGAATCCGAGTCCCCACAATCGCACGCTGGCCGGGCAGGATCAAGGCGGGTTCGCAGAGCGGCCATATCTCGGCTTTCTGGGATTTCCTGCCGACCTGCTGCGACATTGTTGGGATTGAGCCTCCCGACGGCCTGGACGGAATATCGCTGCTCCCAACTCTGCTCGGCCAGCCACAGGAACAAAAAGAGCACGAATACTTGTACTGGGAATTCCACGAGCAGGGCAAGAGACAGGCCGTCCGCATCGGCGATTGGAAGGGCATCCGGCAGAACGTCGCCAAAGACCCGGACGGCCCGATAGAGCTGTATAACCTCAAGACCGACTTGGGGGAACACAACAACGTCGCCAACGAGAACACTGAAATCGTCGAGAGAATCGCAAAGATAATGAAATCGGCCAGAACGCCATCCGAGCATTGGAAGATGCCCGGTGAATAAGGCTAAACGAATCCGTGACAGAATAGGACGAGGGACATATATGAATCGACGCAACTTTCTAAAGACTATCGGCCTAACCGGCGCGTGGCTGGTCGCACCGGGCTGCGACGCCGCCTCGAAGCCTTCGCAGGGCGGCTTAGGGAAGAGACCTAACTTCGTATTCATCTTCATCGACGACCTCGGCTGGAGAGACCTCGGCTTTATGAGCAGCAGGTACTACGAGACGCCTCGAATCGATAAGCTGGCCGAACAGGGCGTCGTCTTCACCAGCGCCTACTCCAATGCCCCCAACTGCGCCCCAACCAGGGCATGCCTGATGTCCGGCCAATACGGGCCGAGGCACGGGGTCTATACGGTGGGGACTTCCGAGCGAGGCCCGGCAAACATGCGAAAGCTCATCCCGACGCCCAATACCACAGAGCTCGATACAAAAGTCGTGACGATTGCCGACGCCCTCAAGCCCGCCGGCTACACATCCGCCTGCATCGGAAAGTGGCACCTCGGCGACAAAGAGCCATATAGGCCACAGGACCGGGGATTCGACGTAGTCTTCGAGAGAACACACGCCGGGCACTTCGACAAGCAAGGCAACTACCTGACCGACACGCTAACCGACAAGGCCCTCGAATTCATCGCCGCCAACAGAGACAAGCCCTTCTTCCTGTACCTCGCCCACCATGCCGTTCACACCCCAATCCAGGCCAAAAAAGAGCTGATTGAGAAGTATAAAAAGAAGGCCGGCGACGAAATCCACAACAACCCGACCTACGCCGCTATGATTGAGAGCGTCGATCAAGGCGTCGGAAGGGTGCTGGACAAACTCGACGAGTTGGCCCTGGCTGCGAATACCGTCGTATTCTTCTTCTCTGACAACGGCGGCTACGGCAACGCAACCTCAATGGCCCCGCTGCGAGGCTCCAAGGGGATGCTCTACGAGGGCGGCATCCGGGTCCCGTTGATTATCCGCTGGCCCGGCGTCGCCAAGCCGCGAACCAAGTGCGATGTCCCCGTAATCGGCATCGACTTCTATCCCACAATGCTCGAAATAGCCGGCGCCGAGAAGCCCCGCAGCCACATCCTCGACGGCGAAAGCATCCTGCCGCTGCTGAAGGGAGCCGACAGGCTAAAACGCAAGGCAATCTTCTGGCACTTCCCGGCATACCTTGAGCCGTACAACGAAGCCCAGAAGCCCTGGCGAACAACGCCCGCAGGCGCGGTAAGAATGGGCGACTGGAAGCTGATAGAATTCTTCGAAGATAGTAGAATCGAACTTTACAACCTCAAATACGACATAAGCGAAGAAAAGAATCTCGCCGAGTCTAATGCCAAAAAGGCCGAAGAGCTGCACCGCCTCCTGCTCAACTGGCGAAAGAGAATAGACGCACCGGTCCCCACCGAAAAGAATCCGAAGTACGATCCAAGTGCTGTGACCGAAAGAAAGAAAAGAAAGTAAGTCAAGAGGCCTCTCTGAAAGGAAGCTATAATGACCCTGAGCGTCAAAGTAATCCGGGCAAAACCGGGAGCCGTAACGTTGGCCCCGCTCGGCCCGCTCGATTCGGAGACCTATCGCATCCTCGATGCTGAGATCAAAGGCGCGCTGGCCGAATCGGTCAACACCCTCGTCCTCGATATGGCAGGCGTGGAGTTCATCACAAGCTCCGCCATCGGGATAATCACCAGGACACAAGCGGCACTGGCCAGGAAAGGCGGGGAGCTGGCGATGATAAACCTCCAGCCGCAGGTCAAGAAGGCATTCGAGATTATGAATCTTATCCCCAATCTCAACATATTCGAAGACGAAAAAGAATTGGACGAATACCTCGCCAAGGTCCAGCAAAGAATCCTCGACGGTGAGGAAGGAATATGAGTCATACGCCGCGGCGGAGTTTCTTCGTTCGGCAATCAAGGGATGTTGAAAAAAGACGATGAGCAGGCCCGGTCAGGTTCGCAGGACCCTGATGGCGTCTTTTATTGTCTTTTTGTCGCCTCTTTCGAGCGAACGCTCTATTCCCCTGTGCTTGCTGAGCTTTCGGAGGATATCGGGCAAGCCATTTGGCAGCCCGTGCCTATCCTGGCCGAGGGTCTTGAGCAGCCACCTGCCGCATTGAGCAACAGCGCTTGGGGGGAGAATAATAGCGGCGCCTACGTCGTTTTCGTGCGAAAACTCGATCTTGACGCCGTTGTTGCCCAAGTCGGTGGCGGAGAACAGATATCCGTTCTGGTAAGTAAATCCGGGCAGTGCGCGTTGCCTGACAGCCTCGAGTTTGCCTGCGTTCCTAACTTCTGGCGTCAATTCTATCATAAGAATATCCTTATCGAGCCTCCATCCCTTTACGGGGAAGGTGCAAATACCCCTCCAGGGTACGTGTAAAAGGGCGATATGGGGCTTCTCAGCGTCAGATCGCCGGTTTTGATTCTTGCTATAAACTTAGACGCCTTTAGGCCGATAAATATTTCAGGAATTCTGATACCGGCTCTACAAGCCAAAAACGCCAATTCGCCGAGTTTTTTAAGCTCGGTAATTGATCCTGCGGCCTTTATGATACTGATTGTTTTGGGCCGCCGTGGGCCGGCGACCGCTAAACAGGTGCGACTGGCTGTCCTGATGCACAATAAAAGGACATTTTTTTGTTATTCCGGTCGGACGAGCGAACTACAAGCGATTGGCATTCGTAAGAGTATTAGCCGAGAATAGTGGGCTGGGGAAGTTCTCGGCTCCCCTCTCTCCTCCGCACTCCAGCCCACTCTTATATGAAACGGCCTTTAGAGCCGTTTCAATGCGCAAACGCCGCTGTTGTGCACAAGGGGCGGAAGCTGCGTGTTTCCAGCTGACCGCCGGGATAGTTAGGTGAATTTAGCCGACCTTTACTGTTCTTGCGTAAGGACGCTGGCGTAAACGCCGCAGCGGCTTTGAATCTTACCTGTTAGCCTGCATTTCTTATTGACCCCCGAGAGCGCTGAAATCGCGGAGACGAGAGAGTGTGGGTATATCGGATGAGGGATTGTGGGGCGGCTAAGAACATGCTATCATTCAGCATTGTCATTTAGTTCGTCAGTATGTGAATTTCGTAGGAAAAAAGGGCATACAATGCTGTCACGAAGGGTAAGATGTCATCGGTCGGTCGGTGTCCGAACGGGAGAGCATTTCAAGGGCAAGAAGCGTTGTCGCTGGGCTGTGTGGCTGCTTCCGCTGAGCGGGTTGGCGGCGTTGGTTTGGTTCTTGGTTCGCGTTATACCGAAGCCTTCGCGCGCGGCGTATCCGTGCCAGCGCGCGGCGTTTCCTCTGGCATCAGGGTTTGTGATTTGGCTTGCGGGGGCAATCGCTTCGATTACGGCTATTCGCAAGGCAAGGGGCAGCTTAGTGCGGAGGCGCTATGTGCTGTGCGCGATGCTTGTGGCCGGGAGCATTGGGGCTTTGTGGCTGGCGCAATGCTTCACGTCCGAGGCGCCGCTTGCCGCCCAGGAGGTGACGGCCAATGCGCCGATAGGGACGCCCAAGGGGATCCATCCCGGTCGAGTGGTCTGGGTGCACGACCCGGATGCGACGGATTGGGCCGGGCCGGGCGACGGGCACTGGTGGCAGAGCGAGCATACCGACCAGGCGGCGGTGGATAAGATGATGGGCCGAGCCGTACAGACCCTTGCCGGGGAGGAGAATTCCTCAGCCGCATGGGACAAGCTCTTCAGGCACTTCAATAAGATGCAGGGCAGGGGGAACGCGGGATACAAGCCGGGCGAGAAGATAATGATTAAGATCAATTTCGTAGGCTGTATCAGAATCTATAACAATCGCCCGGTGACGAGCAGCGAGGAGTACAATCTCGGCAGGGCCGACTATATGAACACGGCGCCGCAGGTGATCAACGCGCTGCTGAGGCAGCTCGTGGAGGAGGCGGGGGTCAAGCAGAGCGATATAACCGTGGGCGATACTTTGTGCTATTTTCCGAATGAGTACTACAAGATTTGCCACGACAAATTTCCGGATGTTCGGTACTTGGAGTATCTCGGGAATTTCGGCAGGACGGCGGCGAAGCTCTCGAAGGTGCGGTTCTATTGGAGCACGCCGAGCGCTGAGGGGAAGGAGCCCGACTACGTCCCCGAATCGTACGTGGAGGCGGATTACCTAATCAACTTGGCCAATCTCAAGAGCCACAATGACATGGCCGGGATAACTCTCTGCGCAAAGAACCACTACGGCTCGCTGGTGCGGTCTCCTCGCTCTTCGACCTACTACGACATGCACAAGGACCTGTCATTCCAAACGCCCGGGATGGGGCATTACCGACCGCTTGTCGATCTTATGGGGCATAAGCAGCTCGGCGGCAAGACGCTGCTCTACCTGATAGACGGCCTCTACGCCGGCAAGCACGCCAAGGAAAACGCGCCGAGGAAATGGAACATGCCGCCCTTCAACGACGACTGGACCTCCAGCCTGTTTGCCTCGCAGGAC
>JAFGTU010000430.1 GCA_016933985.1 Sedimentisphaerales bacterium
CCTGGATCAAAGCGGCCAGTGGCAGATCTACTGGAACCTGCAAAATACCCTTGTCGCATGACTGCCAGAAAATGATTTCACACCCTCGGGCCCCGGCGTGCGAATTAGGGCTTTGAAAGTCGGCGTAGTTACGGTAGAATGGAGCTTAAAGCCTCTAACAGAATGAGGTGGTAATTGGATCGAAGGCTCTGGATTCCCGCCCGTTCGGCTTCGCTCAGGGCAGGCCTTTCGCGGGAATGACAGACCGGAAGGTCTCTTTTTGTTGGAGGCTCGTAGTGAATTGCTGTCTCATACGGGTTCATCGCCTGCGATTCTTTGAAAGGGACGCAAAATGAGATTCTCGAAAGTGATTTTTCTGTCTGTTGCGGCTGCGATTTTGCTGGTGGGGGCGTTGGTTTGCGAGGGGGCGGGGATAGTTGAGAAGGTCGGCTTGGCGAGGGGTATTTGCGTGCTGCCGGGCGATGGCGAATGTCGGCTTGCCCTGGAGCTTGCGCGTGAGACTGACCTGCTGCTGTACGTTCAGTTGGAGAAGGCTGAGGACGTCGAGGTGGCTCGGCGTGCGGCGGATGATGCGGGGCTGTATGGCAGCCGGATTTTTGTGGAGCAGGGGCCGCTGGCTGAGTTGCATCTGGCGGACAACATAGCAGACGTGTTGGTCCCCGGAGCTGAGGGGGTAAGGATTACTCGTGCCGAGGCGCTGCGTGTTCTGCGACCGCAGGGCAGGGCCTTTATTGAAGGCAAGACAGCCGTCAAGGCGCTGCCCGAGGGAATCGATGACTGGAGCCATCCGTATCACGGGCCGGACAATAATCCGCAATCCGAAGATAAGGTAATCGTTGGGCCTTACCTAACTCAGTTCATGGCGGAGCCGCGCTATGCGCCTTTGCCTCAGGTTGCGGTTGCCTCCGCAGGGCGCGTTTTCAAGGCCTTCGGGCATGTTGCGTTCAAGCAGCGCGAGGAAGCGCTGCTCAATAAGCTCGTCGCCTATAACGGCTATAACGGCACGGAGTTGTGGCGGCGCGACCTTAGAGAAGGCGTTATGATTCATCGCAACACGATGATCGCCATGCCGGAGAGGCTTTACGTGGGCGACGATCTATCGTGCAAGGTTATCGATACAGCCACCGGCAAGCTGATAGACGAGATAATTCCGGCAGAGGACGTTGCCGGGGGGACGTTTTGGAAGTGGATGGCGTTGGAGGATGGCGTGCTCTATGCAGTGATTGGCGACCAGGAACAAAGAGACCCGACAAAGCGCTGGAAGCGGGATGCGCACGGGTGGCCCTGGGACCCGATTTCAGAGGGCTTCAACCAGCCTGAGAATCCGTGGGGGTACGGGCGGACCGTGCTGGCGATCGACCCGAAATCCAAGAAGGTGCTGTGGAGCCACCGCGAGGACAAGCCGATTGACTGCAGGGCCGTATGCATGAAGCACGGGAGGATTTATGTGTTTCGGCATGGGGTGTATTTAGCCTGCCTCGATGCCAAAGACGGCGAGGATATCTGGCGAAAAACGCCGGAGAACGCGCCTGCTTTGTTCAGGTCGCTGGGCGAGTATCTGAATCGGCAGGACTGGCGGACCAACTGGCGGACGACCTGTTATCTCAAGTGCAGCGATGAAGCGCTTTATTTCGCCGGTCCGCAAATCGGCAGGCTGCTTGTCGTCTCGGCCAAGGACGGCGGCATCTTGTGGCAGCACCCGTACAGCAATTTTCAGTTGGTGATTCAGGATGGCGTAGTCTATGGTCTGAGCGGTCAAATCGACAAACATCCGAGTATGAAATTCGGCGCTTTAACCGGGGAGGTCTTGGCCGAGATTGATAAGGCGCGACGGGCGTGCACCCGCCCTTCCGGCTGCAGAGACGCGATCTTCTTCCGGGCCGAGGGAGGCTCGGTTCGCTTGGATTTGGCGAGCAACCGCCCTGGATGGATATCGCCGATGCGTGCTCAGTGCCAGGACGGGGTAACCATCGCGAACGGCTTATTGTACTGGTGGCCCTCGGTGTGCGATTGCCAATTGACGCTTTACGGAATCACGACTCTGGCACCGGCGGGGAATTTTGACTTCGAGGCCAAGGCAACCGAGGCTGAGAGGCTTGAGAATTCGTCGGCTGGGCCGGTTGCGGAGCTGTCTCAATCGGAGGCCGACTGGCCCACTTTCCGTGCGGACAATCAGTGCACGGCGAGGTCGGAGGCTGCGGTTGGGCCGAACGCCAAGCAGTTATGGCAGTATGATCCAAAGATAAGCGCGCCAAGCGGCGCTCCTCGGCCTACGGCGCCGGTGGCGGCGGGCGGGCTGGTCTTTGTGAGCGGGCCGGACGGTATTGTCCGTGCAGTCGATGCCAAAACGGGCAAGCTGAGATGGAAGGCGTATACCGGCGGAGCGGTGCGTATTCCGCCGACGATATGGAACGGGCGGGCTTTTGTCGGCTCCGGCGACGGATACGCTTATTGCTTCGAGGCGAAGACCGGCAGATTGCTTTGGCGCTTCCGGGCGGCGCCGGCCGAGCGATGGATACCGGTCTATGGCTCTCTGATGTCCACCTGGCCCGCTGCGAGCGGGGTGCTGGTTGAAGATGGGACGGCCTACGTCGCGGCGGGCATCGTCAATTATGACGGGACTTACGTCTATGCCCTCGACGCAGAGACGGGCAAAATAAAGTGGCAGAATAATACATCGGGCCACCTTGACAAGCAGGCCCGCACGGGCGCGAGCGTGCAGGGCCACCAGCTTCTTTACGACGGCAAGCTCTACCTTGCCTCCGGGACTTCGCTTTCGCCGGCTGTTTATAATGTTGCCGACGGCAAATGCATCAACGACCCTGCACCGCTTGCAACGACCACCTCGCGGTCTCCTCGCGGCTGGGAGCTGTCTCTGCTCGGCGGGCAGGTTGTAGCCTGCGGCAGACCTTTGTACGCGCTGCCCGGCGCGGGGGTGTTCGATGCGACGGTATTCGGGAAGGTCTTTCTGGCGTCGGCCGGGGAAAGGGACGTGGTCTGGGCGGCGGACCAGAGCAACAAGAAAATCCTCTGCTACAATCGCATCAACCCGGAGGCATTTCGCGGCAAGGTCAATAATTTCCAGCTTAACTGGGGCGGAATTGGTATAAAGGATAAGCCCGTTTGGGCATACGACTGCGGGGACAGCGAGGCCCTTGCTGTTTGCAACAATGCCGTAGTCCTCGCGGGTAAGACGCGGGTCGCCGCCGTGAATCTTGGGGACGGCGCGGTGCTGTGGAGCGAGCCGCTGCCGGGGCCGGCTGTGACGTGGGGGCTTGCAGTTGACCGCGACGGGCGCGTAATAGTGACCCTCGAAGACGGAAAGGTCGTGTGCTTGGGGCAAGGCTGATGCCCCCGGCGGGTATAGCCGGGGTGAGTTTTCAATGGAGATTCACCAGATGATGAGATTCTGGCTTCGACTGGATTCGATTAGCCTGACATTGCTTCTTTGCGGTGCGGGTTGTTTCAATAGTGCGCCGAAGGCGCCGCCTGTGGGCGAGAAGTATACCGAGCAGGCGGCGATGGGGATGATAAAGGCGAGCCGCGGGCCACTTGCTCCGGTGTATGCTCCATTGGGCGAGTATATCGTCTCGACTTTTGAGATGGGCGAAAAAGAAGGCGTGGGGATCGATTTGGGAAGCGGGCCGGGGACGCTCATCCTGGAGTTGTGCGAGCGGACCCGGCTGCACTGGATCAATGCCGATATAAATCCGCACTTTTTCGCGCATTTCTACAGAGAAGCCCAGAGACGCGGTTTGGGCCACAGGGTAAGCACGGTGCTGGCCGATGCGCAGGCCCTTCCTTTTCGCGACAATTATGCGGATATCATAGTTTCGCGAGGCTCGTTCCATTTCTGGAAGGACAAGGAGAAGGCGTTTGCAGAGATATACCGCGTGCTCAAGCCCGGCGCTGTGGCGTATATCGGGCGTGGCTTTTCGCCGAACCTGGCGGTCGAAACTGCGAGGAAGATACGGTCGCAGCGCGGCGGCAGGATGAAATATGATGTGGACAAGAGCGCCGATGAGCTTCGCGGCATTATGAAGGGCCTAAGAATCGCAGAATACACAATTCACAGGCCGAAACCCGCCGGGGCCGACGATGTCAACTACGGCGTCTGGGTGGAGTTTCACAAGAAGTAGCATGCGAACAAGCAAGAAAGTCCGGGTTGTACAAGGCAAACCAGACGGAACAATCAATCAGGGGCGGGTTTGCGTTTGCCGGGGGCATTAGCGATCTTCGCGCCGCTTATGTGTTTTGGAGTTTGATTATGTTGGCCCATTTATCTCATTCCTGGTGGGTTTTTGTGATTGTAGGTGTCGCTGCGGGGGTTATCAGCGGCTCTTTGGGTTTAGGGTCCGGCACGGTAGTCGTACCGGCGCTGGTGCTCATCTGCCATTTCGGGCAAAAATCCGCCCAGGGAACGGCGCTGGCTGTTATGGTCCCTATGGCTCTTGTTGGAGCGTTGCAATACTGGCGGCACGGCATCGAGATGGACCAGCTGGTCATCGTGTTGATTGTCTGCGGGGCGCTGGCGGGGACTCTCGGGGGGACGGAATTGGCTGCCAGGTTGCCAGAGTCCGTGCTTCGCAAGGCGTTTGCGGTTTTCCTGGCTGTTGTCGCCTTTAAGATGTTCACGATGTCATCGAAGGCGGGTCCGCCGGGCATAGAGAGCGATAGAGTAAATCAAAATGCTGTGAGTTCAATTGGAAATGGAGGCGTTAGTAATGACGCAGCAAGCAAGTAACCCGCCGCGGCGTGTGCGTGTTTTCGACGCCGGGGCATGTGCAGCGCCATTTGGGAAAAGCGGGGAGGTTGTATGAATAGAAGGCAGGTTTTGCTATGAAAAGAAACGGTTCTGCGATTCTAATTGCTTTCCTTTCTTCTTCGGTGTTGATTAGCCCAGCTCTGGCGTGCAGGTACAACGTTCGTGAGACTGGATTCGTCGATTTGGGGTCCGAGCCGTACATCCTGTGCGGGTATATCGACGCAAATACGCCGCCGGAAGTGGCGGATGGTTTCAAAGGACTGCCCGATGCCGCATTGGCTGAGAGCAACGTAGTGTTTCGCCTGATTGACGTCGATCGGGAAAAAGGCCATCCGGCCCTCGAATATCTCGATCCGAATTGCCAATCCATACCGTGTGCGGTGCTCGTTTCTCCGGATGGGCAGACCATGCCGGTCTCGGTGAGCAAGCCGGGCGAGCCGTTCGAGAAGACGTTCGGCTCGGCTGTGGAAAGAATCCTGTCATCGCCCAAGAGAAGCGAAATTCTCCGCCGGGTCAGCAGGATGTACGGCGTAGTGGTCGTGATAGAGGGGCCGGACCCGGATGCAAACGAAATGGCGAAAAAAGGCGGCGCCGCCGCCGTGGAGCAGGTTGCCTCGCAAATGGAGCTCATGCCCAAAGAAATCGGCGGCCCGCCCGTGATGATGGTGATGGATTCCAACTGCCTCGCAGACGAAGAGGTGCTGCTTTGGAGCCTCGGCCTTAAGCCAAGCGATGTGAACGAGCCGCTTGCAGTGATCATCTATGGAAAGGCTCGCTGGATCGGACCGGTGTTTCGGGGCGAACAGGTAAATGAAGACGACCTGGCAAGCGTGCTGTTCGTCATCGGCGCGGACTGCGAATGCGGACTCGACTACCGGTGGATTCAGGGCACGATGCTGCCTGCGCGATGGGACGAAAAGACTCACGCCCTCGCGGTCGAGAGCCTTGGATTCGACCCGGAAAGCCCGATGATAAAGATGGAGATCGGCTCGATAATAGGACGCGGAATGGGCGGCAACGCATATCCAGGCACTCCCTACGGCTACCAGGAGCTTATTATCGAGCCTGCGACGGATTCCGATGAGCTGCCGAGCGAGAATTCCCCCCGTGCCGTCGCGGCAACGTCGCGGCAGGTAAGCAGACAGGACGTTGTTGAAGTCGCTATAGAGGAAGGCAACGATGTTTCGGCGGTCGAGGCGCCCGCTGATGCGAGCATTGCAGCGAAAAATGTTTATGCGTCTGTGGAGGAGCCGAATCGCGGCACGCCTGATCCGAATGCTATCAGGGCAATCCTGGACGAGGAGCGGCGTCAGGAGAGCGCCGAAGCGGCCGGCGGAGATGATATTCACGCCTCGATGCGCAGCTTGGCGCTGCTGACTATCGGGTTGTTTGTATTTGTCGCCATTTTTGGCGTTGCGATTCTTGCGAGGGCGAGACGAGCGTGAATAGGCCGGCAGCGTCTTCCTTCTTGTGTGCATTACTTGCAGTCTGCCTGGCGGCCGGCGCCGAGGACTGGCCCACCTTCAACCACGACAACCGCAGAAGCGCCGTAACGCCGGAGGAATTCACCGTGCCGCTGGCCCGCGTCTGGACGTTCCAGACCCCTGAAGCGCCCGCTCCAGCCTGGCCCGGCCCGGCAAAGCAGGACTACTGGCATGGCCACTATAATATAAGGGCCACATTGGCTTACGACTGCGCCTTTGGCGTCGTCGGCGCGGGCGATATGCTTTTTTTCACCTCATCCGCGGGCAAAGTCTATGCGCTCGATGCCGCGACCGGTCGGCTGAAATGGAGTTTCTTCGCCGAAGGGCCCGTCCGTCTGGCCCCGGTTGTGGCCGGCGATAGAGTGTATGTCGGCTCGGACGACGGATGCGTCTATTGCCTTTCCGCCGGCGACGGGTCTGAACTGTGGAAATTGGAGGCTGTGCCCGGTTCTCGGTTTATACCCGGCAACGAGGAGATTATTTCGCTGCGCCCCGTCAGGGCGGGGCTGGTGGTCGATAGGGGGACGTTGTATTTCACGGCGGGTCTGTTCCCCACGCAGGGCGCATTTCTCTTTGCCGTAAGCGCCGAGGATGGGGCGGTCAAATGGCAGCGCAAAATCGATGTCTCGCCGCAGGGGTATATGCTCGCCTCGGATGATCGGCTTTATGTTCCGACGGGGCGGACTGAACCGGCCATCTTCGACCGCTCCGACGGTCAACCGCAAGGGACGCTGCCGAGCGCCGGCGGGACATACGCCTTGCTGGCAGAAGACGTCCTGGTGACCGGGCCGGGCCGAGGACCGAAAGAGATCCGGGCCGACGACGCGAAGACGAGCGACACGATCGCAACGTTCGGCGGCTTGCGAATGATTATCAACGGCGATACTGCCTATATGCAATCCGAGACGAAGCTCTCGGCGTTTAATCGGAGGCTGTATCTCGATGTATCCAGGAAGAAGAATAAGTTGATTGAACAACGGGAGAAGACGGCCGAGCGGCTGAAAAAAGCCGATAAGAAAAGCCCGCCTGCAGTCGAGGCCGAGCAGCTTCTGGGTGCTATCGACACCGGGATTGCCAAATTGGACACGATTCTGAAAAGCTGCTATCTGTGGACGGTTGACTGCAATTATCCCTACTCGATGATTTTGGCCGGAGATAAACTTTTCGTTGGGGGCGACGAGAAAGTGGCAGCGGTCGATTCAAATGACGGCGAGATGGTGTGGACTGCTGCGGTTGGCGGCAAGGCGTTCACGCTCAGCGCCTTTGGCGGGGGGTTGTATGTCAGCACCGATACGGGGCGCATTTATTGCTTTCGCAGCGGGGCAGGAGATAACGCCGCGGTAACGACTATAGCCACGGAAACAGCCCCGTATCCTGCCGACGAGCTGACGCCGCTTTATAGAAGTGCCGCCATGTACATAGCCGAGCA
>JAFGTU010000431.1 GCA_016933985.1 Sedimentisphaerales bacterium
ACATCAGTCCTGTCGATCTTCGGCATCACCGGCTCCGGTGTAGTCTTGAGCGGTTTGGGCGTTTCCTTGACCGGCTCGACTTCCGGCCCGCCTGCGGCGGGTTCGGAGACGCCGTTTTTCTTACTCTGCAGCAGCTTGCCTACCGCGGCGACCACCCTGTCGATTCGGCTGGCCTGCGCAATAATCACCAGCGAGCCGTTGTGCACATCGACTATCGCGCCACCGCTTTCTTTGGGCGGAGCAGAGAATGTGCCGACCGATACGCCGGCGGCCTTCTCGGAAATAGCCTCGCTCGAAGGAAGGATTTCCGCCTTTAGCGATGCCCCCATCATCTTGACGGCGAATTCCTGCGGCGCATCGACGAGGTCCAGCATGACCATCGCCCTGGCCACATCCTCCGCCTTGCCGGTCACAAGCAGCGAGGGAGAGCCGGAAAGCTCAGAGGCCGGTCCGATACCCATCTGCAATAGATAGTCTCGGCCCTGCTTGGGAGATATGTGCTTGAGGGTAAATATCCGAAAGCCCTCACCCGACGCGCCGTAAACCGCAGAAAAGCCGAAGGCGAACAGCAGCAACCACGCTGCAAGAGGCGCGCCAAGCCTGCCGCCGCTATCACGAGAAAATCCAAGTTTTATCATGGCGAATCACCCCATAATCCGATAAACGGAAAAATCACACCACACCTTCTATCTACCGCCGGTCGTCCCTTACGGGACTTACCGGACGGACCGGCAACAAATACCCGGACGCAAGTCCCCGCCGGAAGGCGTTCCTTACGGGACTTTTGCCGGGCCTTTGGCGCGGATAATAACCGGCTTTCCATACCCTTATCCGAGTATCGCCAATTTATCTGACATTACAAACGGCCAAAAGTTCCCGATCTCGGCAAAAACACGCAGAAAACGCCCGCCAAAAACAGAAAACAAGGCCCAACCTCAAATAGGCTACGACAGCTAATAACTCGGCCAATTCCAAGGCCGACTTGTGGGGATTTTGGCAGCCAATACAGCCTCATTTCGCCCATCGCGGCTATACCGAATCTCATTCTTGGGCGCCATTGTTTGGTGCGCGAAACACATCCGCGCTGAGGACTGCTTGGTGGAGTGGGGATGGGAGTGGGGGTGCGGCGGGCCTACGGCGAGTTGGACTCACTCTGGTCTTTGGACGAATCAGTCATCAGTTTCTTGAATACTGCTGCGGCCTCGGCATCCGCCTCGGCTTCGGTCTTTTCTGCGACCTTTCCCGCTTTAGCATCTCTTACTGCTTTGAGCCTGTCGCCGAGCGCCGCCAGTCTGGCGTTTTCCTCGTTGGTCAAGCGATCCCTGATGCTCGCCGGGGTGGCAGGGCCTCTTCGCCCACCGGGCCCTGGCTGCGGCAGGACGTTCGCCCGCGGCGGAGGCCCGCTCGGGCCGACGGCCCTACCCAAAGCAGGTGAGACCGGCGACCTGGGGGGAATGGCCGAAGCCGTCGCAGCCGTCGCGGGGCTCGGCAAGGTACTGACCGGGGCCTCCTCCACCGTCATTTCGGAAGTGCCCGTGGCGTCTCGAACAACTATGCTGCCGTCCTTGACCAGCTCAATTGTGAGTTTCATGATCTCGCTGCCCTGACGAACCAAGTGCGGGCCTTTGCCCGGCTCGTCAACCAATGCCAGAGAGTTCTGGGGGTCGGACTCGCAGACTACCGTTCCGACGAGCGTGAACTTCGGCGTAACCGGGCCTGCGGGCTTGGGTATTTCAAGCTCCTTGACAATCTCCGTTGGGAGCTTCGGCTCGGGCTTGGGCGGCTTGGGCGGATTGAGAATCTTTGCGAAGAGTTCTGCTTTCTCGACAAGCGGGCTGCGCTGGCTGTTGTTTTGCTTCTTGGCTGTAATGCCCATTGTCACGAATTGGTCTCTAACGCTGGGTGATTTGAGGTACTCGGCGATCTGGTCGTCCCCGTGGGCCGTCCCGATAACTATTGACGAAACGAACAAGACCGCCGCCAAAGCTACCGCCAATATGCTGCTTATCTGCAATGTCTTAATCATCAGTCTTTAGAACCTCCTGTACTTTTATATACTTTGACATTGCCGGCGGTGTTCGGTTCCCTCCAATGCACAATTTTCTCAAAATATTCTGCTTCATTACCCCCATAGTGAGTGCTATTATCGGGCGTATGGCACTCCTCACAGGTCGTTTTCGGCTCTCCTGTGGGCTTTTCTCCTACGCTCAGAACATGTTGCGAGGCAGGGCCGTGGCAGCTCTCACAGCCTACGTCCCTGAACATCGGCGTCTTATCAGGGCTGATAAATCCGCTCTCATATCTCATCCCAACGACATGGCAGACCACACATTCCGGGTCATAATCCGAGCCGACTTCCTCTAAAGTCGCGTATGCGTGAGCGTGTTTTTTCTCATTCCACTTCTCGTACTCGTACTCATGACACGCCTTGCACGCCTGCGCACCCATATATCTCGATTCGCCGGGAAGACCAAAGCGAGCCGCAGTCTCAAGCAACCCGCTGCCCCGCAGAATCTGCTGATAACTCCGGTACAGCTCAACAAGGGCTTCGTCTTCGGGCAAGTCCTCCGATACCGGGATAGCGCTGAAGCTGAGCTTCAACGGCCCTCCTGCCTTGCCCGGGCGGGCCTCGAGCTTGCCGACGTACTTGCCCAACTGCCCCACAGAAACGACAAGCGGCCGTCTGCCCGCGCTGCCGATGATCTCAGGCCTTTCGGGGCCGGAGGTGCAGAGCACGCAATCCACGGAGGCGACCTTTTCGACGAAAGACTCCACCTTATCGAATTCACAGCCGGTGAGAATAAGGATTTTGAGGGTCTGCACATCGGACGTCGCGCCAAACAATTCGCCAATCCGGTCGGCCCGGCCCGAACGCGCATCAAAAGACGCGACAATCAGCCTCAATTCCTTGCCCTTCAAGGTCATCCTCTTGCTAAACCAAGCCGGCACATTAGCGTCCGCAACTCCCGGCGCACTGATAAACTTCAAATCCGCCCCCATGCTCTCTATCAGCCCCAGGTTTCCGGCGATTTCGAGGTCTTTGCCGGTCAGATTGACAAGGTCGTAGCCAAGCAGCCCAAGGGCACGGATTAGCACGTTAAACTTGATAAGGTCCTGCTCGCCGTCACCCTGGACCAGCCCCCCCGCATCCAAAAAAAACCTTGCCGACTTGGACGCCGTCTTGAAAACCTCCCCCCGCCGAGCAAGTCCGCCAAGCTGTCCGCCTGAACAGCCGCAAGGCTTCATCGCGCCGAGCTCGTTGCCCGTGATAAAAACCGTCAGGACGTCCGCTTTGACGCCCGGTGCGGTCTTATCCTTCTTCAACGGACCCATCCCGGCAGACAAGAGACACAAGCCGACCAAGAGGACAGTCGCACAGCCGGCTAACCGTATAATAGTACGAGGGCGAGTGTTTATCCGCCTCGGCGCCTCACTTGCATCCGCCGCCCTTTTTGTCTGCGGACTTTTCATACTCCTCATATTTCTATTTCTTCTTCCTCGTGTAGAAGCCCTGGCATTTGATCTTCAACAATTCGCCGTCTTTAATCTGTATGGAGATTTCATCTGAGAATCTCTGCGTGCCGGCAGAATCCGGCGGAGTAATCTGCAATGAGAACATGTAGCCGTTGCTGATTTGCTCCTTCTTGACAACCTTTGTAATCCCCTCCTTCGAGTTGACGGACTCGATCTCGAAGTTCTCCTGGTAATTGTTCAGGACGGTAATGCCGTCCCTGACAATAGGCTTGCCCGGCTCTGCGTCGAACAGGATAATCGTTGGAGGGTTAAGCTTAAACCGCGTCAGGGCGCTAAATGGGATAGTGACACTCTTTGCCGCCGGATGCGTCAGCTCGATCTCCACGATTCCGTTGGAGATCTTCTGCAACTGCTCTTTATCAACTTTAAGCTGAAGGACGAACTTAGTCGCCTCCACTGCAGGATCAAATTCGGCGCTAATAGCATTAGCGGATGCTTTGACGCCCTTTATCGAAAACGGCTTGCCGTCGAGGCTCGTCAACGTAACCGTCGGCGGCGCCTGGTCGCCGCCTTTGAGCAGCAGATTCAGCTTGGTCGGCTCATAAGCGATCCGCTCGACGACCTTGCCCTTCATCGTCAGCGTGACGTTCGGTTCGATCGGATCGTTGCTGGTGACAACAGTGCGCCTGGTTACGGCCCCGCCCCGCGCAACTGAGTGGTATTTGATCTTCAGCGTCCCGCTTTCGCCGGGCGCATATTCCTTCTTCTCCAGAGTGAACACCGTACAGCCGCAATCGGTTTTGACGTTGAGTATCTTCAGCAGTGCATCCCCGACGTTCTTAAATCCGAACTCGCAGACGTTGCTGCTATCCGGATCCATATCGCCGAAATCGTGAATCAGGTTGTCGAATTTGATGCGCGGTCCGGATGCGTTGGGCTCGGCCGTAGCCGCAGCTTCTTGGACGGCGGCTTTGGGTACAACCGCTTCCGGCTTGGGCGGCTCGGATACCGGCTCCGGCTTGGCCGGTGCGGGCACGGGCTTCGCAGGCTCCGGCTTGGCTTTGACGGGTTCAGGGGCCGGCTTTGCAACCGCTACTGTCTTCGGCGGGGTCTGCACGACCGGCTTGGACTCTTGAGCAGACTTCTCGGCTTTCCGGCAGCCCGCCTGGAACAGCAATATGCTGCCGATACCTAAGAGCGCCAAAATCAGCGAAATACGCTTCATATCTCATTCTCCAAATAAGTTTTAATAAGCGCGTTCCAAAACACTGATTATATCGGAAAACCGGCCCTCCATCAAACATTTTTCGACTTCTCAGAAAGATTGGGTGTGAAATCATTTTCTGGCAGTCATGCGACAAGGGTATTTTGCAGGTTCCAGTAGATCTGCCACTGGCCGCTTTGATCCAGG
>JAFGTU010000432.1 GCA_016933985.1 Sedimentisphaerales bacterium
CAATACAGGCGTCGGGTTGGTCTCCGTCGAAACCAATTCAGATGGCGCTACCCAGATCAATGGCGGCTCTGTCAGAACGACAGGGACGCAGACGTACGATGATGATGTAACTCTTGGTGCGGATACTGAGCTAAACGGCAGTGAAGTAACGTTCGGCAAGAAGGTTGACGGGGCCGGCAAGTCGCTGACGGTTAATGCTGGCGGGGTAACGATATTTGGAGGAGCTGTTGGTTCTGGTGGCGCTCTGGGTAGTGTTGAGACCGATGAGCCAGGAAGCACGGCTATCAACGGAGGTTCTGTCTCGGCGGGGACGCAGACTTACAAGGACGATGTAACCCTTGGGTTTCCGACGACGGTACTGAGCGGCAGTGGCATCGAGTTCCGGCAGACCCTGAATGGGGCCTCGGCATTAACGGTCAACACGACCGGCGGCGGATCGACAGTTTTCGGTGGTGCGGTTGGCGATACAACCGAGTTGCTGTCTGTCGAAACCAATTCGGATGGCTCTACCCGGATCAACGGCGATGTGACAACAACCGGTGACCAGATCTACCACGATGACGTCACGGTAGCAGGCGGCAAGAAGCTGGGAGCCGGTCAGGATATAATCCTGGGAGACGGCAAGACCCTGACGGGTCTTGGGGCGTTGACGCTGGAGGCCAAGAGGAGTATTACGCTTGGTGGGGCGATGGGCGGCAATATAAATGCAGCCGGCAAGTTGACGCTGAAAGCTGATGCTGTTGGCGGCGGTGCCGGCGATGTTCACGCCTACGGTACAATCAGGACGACCTCGGATGGGATAGATGCCAGCGGTGTTGATCTTACGTTTGAGAAGGCTGTTGAGTCGGCGGCGGGCATGAAGCTGAATGCGACGGGTAAGCTTTTGGCCACTGGCACGTTGGATGCGAAGGGCGGGGATGTTGAGCTTTATGCATCAGATGATGCGGACAAGGGTATCAATCTTGAAGATAACGTGACGGCGAGCCGGGACATTTTGCTGAAGAACAATACCAAGGTATCGGGCGGGAAGACCCTTCAGTCGGGGCACGATGTAGTTTTAGCTGATGGCAAGACACTGACCGGCGAAGGTGATTTGACGGTCAATGCAATGAGCGGACAAATAGTGACCGACACTGCCGGAAGTAAACTCAAGATTCACATGAATGAAAACGACAGAACCCTTAGACTTACGCAGAAGGAACGGCTTCTTTTGACGACGGGATTTGAGGTGACGGATAGTGGAGACCCTACCCCAAAGGACACACACCTTGTAGCAGAAGTTACCGGCGGCTCGTTGGAAGACAGCACCGCCGATCAGTGGAAATCTATAACGGCCACCACCCAAAGCGGAATCGCCTTGCGGGGCGCGGGCAACATTACAACCAACACGCTGAACTCCACCGCAGGCAACATCTCGGTGCATTCAACAAACGGCAATCTTCGCGTCGATGGTAACGTAAATGAGGACCTCTCTGAAGATGCTAAGGGCGATAGTATAGGCGGCGTATTACTTCGTGCCGATGCCGGCAGGATTTATACATCCGGAGGCACCAATGATATACTGAACGTTAAGATAACGGGCAGATCTGATCAAGCTGCTGATATTGGCGTTGGGCTGCCATACGATTCTGCCAAGAAGGCGGCGATTGTGATTCAGAGTCACGATGACTTGAAGATAGGAGCGAACACCACGCTAACCGCCAAGGGGACGTATGACCCCATCAACTCAAATTCTGGAGCGGGCAGTGTTGATGATCGTGATGCTGTTGATTTTCAACGAGACGGAGATCCGATTGATATTGCAGTCTATTTGGCCAGCCGGAACGCTGATGTGGCAGTTGACTCAAAGGTAACGCTTCCGACCGATAGCGGCGTGGCGACTATGGCTGTTGATGCCCTCGATACGGTCGAATTCAACGTGGATGGCAATGGTAGTTTTCAATCCTATGACAATTTCCACGCAGCCACCAGACTGGAGGCTGTCTCCCGAATCACAGAAAGTCTGAACCAGGCGGAATTTGAGAAGACACTGCCTTACGCCAGGGAAGTAGCCGGCGACCTGGCCCCAAGCTGGTTCAAGGGGGAAAGGTACGTACTGCGCGGCATGCCCTCAGCCGAAGTCCTCGGAATGGTAGGCCCCGCACCCGTAATCCCTCCACCCGTTCGGTTCGACCCCGAAGATCAAGAGGAGGTGGCCGTTGAAAAAGAGGACCCGAACATAGAGGATGATATCACGCTTGCATTCGGCGAGGATTTCTTCCAAGTGCCAATAGAAGGTGCTATGCGGGACATGATCGCTGTCGACAAAGAGATCACCAAAGAGCCACGCCTGAGAATTCAGAAGTACTGGCGTACACTCGATCCCAACAGAACTCCGAGTTCCGGGCAGGTAATCCTGATCTTAAACAAGCAAATGGAGACCCTGGAAGAGCCTAACCGAAACAATGTTGGTCGGTTTGATCAAGCTCTACGCTCTAATCCAGCCGTAGGCCAATGGCTGGACGCCGTTGTTGGGTTCGTAGTAGACTCGAATGATGTATTCGGCCATGATGTGGACAAGCTGGCTGGCACGATTCAAGACAGATTCGTGCGCAGATTCAAAGCGACCAGCAAAGTGCAACAGTACATGGGCCGGTACATTAGAATAATGGCGCAGCCGCGCCAGGTTGCTCCGGCTCAAGAGACTACTGTTGAAAGTCCCGCTGAGGTTGTGGTGAGCGAAGCGGAGACCGTCACTGCTGATGCATCGTTGGCACAAGAGCCAACTGAGGCTCTTTTCCACAGTTCGGTCGTACCCACAGGCCGACAGATGCTCGACTATTGGAAAGTCATCGAAGAGACCTCGCCACAGGTCATCTCGATCTTGAGCAAGGAAGTTAAGGCCGTGCGGGAGTCGGCGAATATCTCTCCACCCGAATTTGAGCAGATTCTACTCAAAAATCCTGTTGTCGGCCAATGGGCCGATGCCATGCTCGATTTCCTCTCGGGCATACACCAAATCCAAGGCTCTATCAGAACCGAATTGGCTACTGAGATCTTTGACCGGGTGCTTCCCGCCGGTGAGATTGACGGTGAGGCTCAAGCGTCTATGATCAGGCACATAATGCAGGAACTCACCTACCGTCAAATCCACCTCGATTAGGCCCGTGGGATGGGTGTTGCTGCAAGAGGTATTCTATCGGCGGCTCTCAGTTCTGAACCTGTGGAATGTTCACGACGACTCGGAAGCCCACGTCGCAGCCGGTATCGGTGTCTGCCTTGAGTCTGACAGATCTCATGCCTGGAGGGGCAAGACATGAGCCGCCATACAGGATATAGCTGGATCCATCTTTGCACCATTCCCACACGTTACCCTCAAGATCACATAGCCCGGATCCATTGGTGATAACAGGCTGTGGCCACCACTGGTATCCGGTATCGGGCGCGATTTTCGAGGTGTCACGATCTTCAGCAACACCTAATGGTTCTCGATCATTAGTCGCCTTCTGCGGATCGTATGCTTCCATTGCCATCTTCCATGCACTTGACCTTAGGTGGGCCTTGCGTTGGTTTAGCCCTCTGCTATTGGCGAATTCGATAGCAGCCCGGAATTGGCCCGTCGTCGGCAAACTGGCTTTGAGACTATTTGCGTAGGCGAACGCTCCATAGTGGGTAACATAAGTCACGGGGTAATCGAATCTCTCTCTGGAGAGGACAAGTTGATCACTCTTGTAGAGACGTGGACACAGTCCCGGGATTTCAGAATACGGGTTAATAAGCATGATGGACTCCCTTCCATCAACATATCTGACCGAGTTATCAAGATCATCAAAGCGGATGTTACTCTTTATATCCGGCTGTTTCAGGAACATGTCGTATTGCTCATTTGTTGTCTCGTGAAGAGCCATATAGAAGGGCGGTATTCGCTCAGCCGGATCGCTCGTGACATATATGAATATTGCACCAGGCTCGCCCGATCTCAATCTCGTGCCTCTTATGCTTGAATAGACGTATCTTGGCCATGCGTTACCCTGGTTGTCCAATTCAAAGCGGTCCTTGAAAGCTCTATCATAGTCTCCATCGGTTCCGGTATCCCAATTCCATACTTTGTCCCAGCTATCGACAGCCGGAACGAGGGGCATGTAATACATAAATAGATTCGATCCGCTGAACTTCGCATCTTCACTGCGGAAAAGCAGGACATTTCCGTCTATTTCAAGGTGCGCGAAGCGGTCCGGCTTAATGTGACGCCTGATGGCGGAATAATGGTCACTGAGTTTCCTGAACAAGCCGGGGTACTTGCCGATATCATCATCGTTCTTCATGATAGCAGGCAGGGGCAGAATCTCGTTGTTGAGCGTTGCCTTAGTGACGCTGTAATCTTCAATAGCAGCCTTTAACGCACCCGGATTGCGTATCTTGCCCTGTACTTCCAGACGTTGTGTCTTAAGGATTACGTTTTCGATCTTCCTAAATTCATCTTCACATGCCTGCGTGTTGCGGGGATCGTTCGGTATCCAGCGATACCGTTCTGCAAGCCGGATCCAGCCATCGATATCATTTAGATCATCGGGATAGCCTGGGTCCTTAGCAAGCCCTGTCGTGTCATAGCGTCCCGGCCAGTTTGGATCTGCAATGAATTTTGAGAGCTTTCCAGCAATTAGGTTGAGATAATCCTTCTTAGCTTTGATTGCGCTCTCATCCATACTAAGCTCCGATACATAAGTCAGAGTCCTGTCATCCACTCCTATGTTCTTTGCCTTTATTTGCTCCTGATGTTTCTTGATGCTGATGAGAAGTGGATCTGGTTCAGGAGGAGAAACCAGTCCGTCGTATTCGTCGCATGCCTGTTTGAAGCGTTTTTGTCGCAGATCGTCCTTTGGGAGATTATTGAAATCCGCGAATTTCTGTAGCCTAGTGCGGACATCGGCCTCTTTCACCACGGCGTCTTTGGGCCATTTTCCTGAGACGTTGGGATCTGCGATCCTTGCCCATGCTGCGAAAATAGCCTCCGGTTGTGAATTGTCAGAGCCGGCAATCTTGACCAGTTCACTTGTGTTGAGTTCCTCGGCAATCTCGTTTAGCTTCTTCACTCTGTCGATGAGGGCCTTTACTTCAGGTTGACTGTTCGCATCAGACATGAATTCATTGAGCGTAGTGATGCCGTTTTCAAACACAGAACTAACGGAACGTCCCCCTCCCCCCCCCGGCTTGTCATCGAGAACGTAACAGGCATCAAACCATGTCTCGACATTATTGAAATCCTTCGCAACCTGAGATAACCCATTTGCCCATGTCCTGAACTTCTGTGTTTCGTCCCGGATTAGGGCGGTATTGGGATCGAAGTCTTCGAGGGCTTGAATTTGCCCGGCCAATTCGCTCTGATTCGGTTGTTTCTCAAGATCCAGTCCTGTTCTGCTCTTAATGATTTCCCGGAGCTTCCTGTCACGAGCCACAACGTACATGTCATTGAGCCCATAGCGCCGGACTTTCCCTGAGCCAATGTCTTGAATGTCTGAAGGAACAGCCTCATCCAACCTCATAAGATTACCACGAACGGTCTCAACCTCTTCTCTCCGCTTCTGGCTTTCTACGGTCGACGAGTCGGAGACCAATTTTGCCTGGGCTTGCCAACCACGGTACAAGAACCACGGTTTCTTGACCGAATTACTATCTGCCAAGATTTGCATATTCGGAAGATCGTTCCACCATTTCTGGTCCCCCATTCTCTTGCGGTACGTGGACTCGCAGGTTATCCAAACGGCTCTTGGCGAGTTGCTGTCCCCCGCAACTGCCTCCTGGCGGCTCGGTCCGTCCATTTTTTCAAGGAAGTAGCTGATATCATCCAGGTAGTCCTTCGAACCTGGTTGCAGTCCGTCCTTTGGTGTTAGCTTGCAGATGTTCTCTATAGCTAATAACATGCGATTCATGTGACTATTTTCTATGCCGTTCGCATCCGCAGGAGGCGGGTTGATACTTTCGATCCAACTTTTCAAAGTGCCTGGAAGCTTGCGTAACCCATATTTCCTCAACTCTGGGATTCGTTGGTCGCCAGTTTTCTTAAGGATTTGCCAGGGAGGACCATACCTATTGAAATCGTCGTCGCCAAGATACGCTCTGAAATTGCCGATCAACTCTTCCTTCAGTTTCTCTAGTTTGTCGGGATCACGTCCGTTCTTACTAAGGTGAGCGTTTGCATATTCTTTTGCTTTTTTCTGCTCGTCAGATGTCTTGCTCTCAGGGTCGCTGGCAAGGTTGTCAATATCTTCAACAAGAATCCAGCGACAGACTACAAGCTTGTCGTCGATGTAGGCAGGTAGTTGTGGCCGGTGTTTATAAAGGTAATTGATCCAACTCGTATTGCTTTCGATATTGATGTGAGGTTTAAGGTGAATGCTTATCAGGAGAATGCCTGCAATCGCTGTGGCACTCAATGCCCCCCCAATGACAAACCATTTTCGCCGAATGGGTGACCGTGCCAGGGGCTCCATTGCGGCCAATTCTTGGGCCAGTTGGGTGAGGTCTTTGCTGGTTCGCTGAAGTGCTGCGTCAATCAAGCGGCGGCACAGGTTCCTCCAGTCGTCCGCGCTCTTGCCGAGCGCTCGCCACTGTTCGGAGTCAGGGATTTGCCGATGGTCCAACATGGCCGATGAGCTGTGCGTTACGAGTTGGTAAATCAACTCGGCAACGTCACGCATGTCGGCCGCCCAGTGGACTTCGGGGTCGAGATGCCGGCGCGCAACTGGATCGCAAAGCACAACTTCGGCGTTCGGCAGGTCCAAATGCTGGGAGATCAAGATATTGCTGGGCTTGAGGTTGCCGTGGGGCCGGCCCAAAGCCTGTTTGAGTTCCAGCAGCCCGCACACCACTGACTTGACGATATTGTGAAGCGCTGCGGCACTTAGTCGCACATGCCCATCGATAAGCTGCTGGGCCGAGCAGGCGTACTTGTCGGTTGCATAGTACGATCCCTCCGGTGCCGAGCCCTGGTCGTAAACCGGCGCCCAGTGCCCCGCCCCCGCTGCGGCGGCCTCTTGCTGGACTTTTGCGCTATCGAAAAACGCCTCGGCCTGATTCTTCGTTTCCTCACCCTCCCAAAATGAGGGCGGCCGAAAGACCTTAATCGCAAATTCTTTCCCCGGCTTGGCTGCTGACCGAGCGCTATAAACCGAATTCAGGCCTTTTTCGTGAAGCAAAACCTCGATGCTGTAGTGACCGAGAGTCGCCATCCGCCTCCTTCTATCGCCCGGCTTATCGGTAAGGTCCCAGTTAGTTGGAGCACTTGTCTCCGGCTACACTGATTTCCCCGCTGTCGATAGTGATTTCAAGAGTGCACTTCTTCCAGCATTTCTTATAGTCCAACGACACTGGACGTGGGGTCGGATTGTTTGTGTCTTCATAGGGCAGGATCAGAACATATAAGTCGACAGCTCCCAGTTGCTTCCAAGTCTGCCATATAGAATCATCCTTCTCCACTGTGCGGAGCATGGTTCCTCCGTTGTCCATCTTGGCCGTTGAGACATTCGGATTGTCTCGGAATTCTATTATCTTCTGGTATCTACCCTGCTCGGCCGCGGTGCGTACGTCACTTATACTTTTCCAATAATCCCTCATCCTGACGGTGTCCCAACGCCACCTCGCCTTCTCTTCGGGATTAACGCCAACCAAATCCACGCGCAGGCGCCGGTTTTCATACCCAACGGCA
This sequence comes from Sedimentisphaerales bacterium, assembly GCA_016933985.1. GTDB lineage: Bacteria > Planctomycetota > Phycisphaerae > Sedimentisphaerales > Anaerobacaceae > JAFGCD01. The sequence continues at coordinate 7,685 of JAFGTU010000432.1, forward strand.
CGAACATCGATTCTGGGATCGCAGGTGCAACCCGCCGAGACAACTACTACGCCCAGCCACAACATTTGCCATTTTGACAACGGAATTCTCATGGCCAACTCCTTTCCGCACTCGCAAATCTTCAATATTTGACGTGCTTACTGATCCGTATATCTTTCTAAGTACTTACGAATAACACCTGCAATCTCCCAACTGGCTCGCCAATCGGGGACAATTAGAGTGCGTGTCTTTATCATAAGGTTTTCCAGTTCGGCACTCGTCTGGTCAAATACCTTATGAAGCCCACCTTGTGGAGCATCTCCATACTCCTTACACACGCTATCAGGGCCTGCTCCTGGGAACATACGCACTATAATAGCCAACGCCGACCACCACAGCTTGAGGGGGAAGAGGCCCAGGGCCTCGTCTGGTGTAATCTTATCAAACAACAACTGCTGTGGCCCCAGCGGAGCTATCCAGCGGTTGTCGGCTTGGAAGGTTTCTTCCACACGCACACTAAGTCTCTTTGATTCCTCGTGGGTGGATGCCAAATGGCGAGCCAAACTCAAAACCGCGTCCAGCGCTAGAGGCAGTGTTGTTGAATTGTTGACTAATATGATTCTTGTCGCCAGAACGCCCAAGGCGTACAGATCGCACGGACTACTCAACAGCGGAATTACTTCAAAGGGAGTCTCGTGCATCGGTATGCCTTCGGTTCTTTTGAGATTTGCCAGATCGCTGCCGCTTATCTTGTGGGGCACTGTCCTAAAACGCCATTCCCCCGGCGCCATCGCTGAGTCCTTCTCAAGATGGGCATACAGATTGACGGTTCCGGAACCGTGGTTGAGTCGCAGCCAGAGAAGGTCATGGTAGAAGAACTCAATTCGCTCCTGGGTGGACAGCGTGCCGTCAACTGTCGTGATTTCATCGGTAGTGGTCGAGATTTGCCGGATGCGAACTGAGACACGCCCTTTGGCGGGTAGTGACACATTCATCGGGCGATATACTGACGCCTCGCCCGCCGAAGCCGACAAATAGTATCTGACTCCGGTATTTTCAGCAATCAACGTTATTGTATCACCCGGTTCACAAAGCTCCGCCTTCGCCGTCCACAGATATGGCAAACCTCGGCCAGGTTGGCCAAGCCTGACCTGGAAACTGGTGTCGCTAATGTTCAAGAGCGGTTTTTGAAGTTCTGATACCAACAGCCTGACCGAGGCTATAATGTCTGCTAACAACCGAAGCTTAAGATAGAAGGTCTCCAGCAGACGACCGCTCTTGCCCTGGGATTCGAGGAAAAGCCGACCATCGTCAACCAGCACTGTCTGATCACTCTTGAGCGAGTCTATCTGTTTTCCGAGGTTAAGCTCCGATTTTCCGTGTTTGAGCCCTCCCCAGGGGACTCCGCTGATAATATCGACGAAGGATTCGAGGCTGGTCGGAAGGTGCTTCCTCGCCATAACAAAGCCCGCACCCTCATTAAACAGGATGATGGAGTCGGTGTTGTTGCATACTTGAGCCAGCGAGCTTGTACACTCGTTTTCCGGCGCGCCTTTCGTAACCGGTACAAACAATGAATCGGCCCCGATAGTAGAGATATAAAGATAGCGGTGGAGTGAGCTGGTGTAGGCAGGAAGCCCTTTTTGCCTAAGCAAGCCATCGTCAGTGCACAATGTTAATGGTGACTTGGAGTTCTTCTCGATCGGATGAACAGGAGAAAGCGAAGAAAGATCAAGAAATGTGGGCAGAGGATGTTTGGACTCCCAGCCCGTCCTGACTATTTGATCGGCACCAAGTGCCAGAAAGCCTCGACATTGTTGAATCCATCGATAGTCCAAGATGCTGTTTGAGAGTGATTGTCGATACGCGGCAGGGCTGTTCGAAAGGCCTTCGTTATTCTGGACCCAAAGCTCGATCCATTCGTGGACCTGGCCGGAGACATCGAGCACGCACCCCAAATACACCTTCGTGTCGATCCTGTCGCGAAGCAAAACGAGGTGGCCGCCAACCGGATCCGCTTCCCGCCTGGCCAATATGCAGATCCTCAGCGATGCCCTTGCTTGGTCCGCGCTGATAGGGACGGCCACGTAACCCTGGGGTAAAGTTGCAGAAGCATTCTTGGTTTCAGAAGGAGTCACTGACAACTCAACTTAAAAATAACCAGCCAATTCCAATATCCCTTGCTTAACACCTGACCTGTCCACTCAACAATGAACAGTATTCAAAGGCATGCGAGTAGGTATTATTGCTGATTAGCTTCTCGGTGTCAAGTCAAATATCCGGCATCATCGAATTGAATTGGCGAAGCAGCCCCTTATGGCCACAATTGGCCGGATAAGAACAAGAAAGATCCTCTCCGTGCGTGCTCGGCAGCCTCGCCCGGCCGCTCCTCAGCTTCCACTTTCAGCCGGCCTTATCCTCCAATGAGGACGGTGGGGCAGCATGGGGGTCCGACTGCCGTCGTTACAGGCACCCCTGTAGCCGGGTTAGCGCCAGTCACTTGACTGGTCAGTCGCGTGGCAGGCCGACCGCCGATCAGGACGGTCATACTGCCCAAGGTTACGGCCCCCACGCAGACACCGCCCGAGACCAGATCCCCAACCACCGACGCCGGCATATTACCGACCAAAACGGTAGGAACGCCAGGCCCTGTAATAGGGTCGCCAGTAACCGTCATATCGCCAACACGTGCCGCAGGAAGCATACCTGATTCTCCATATATTTATAAAACATCGTGGAACCACAGCGGTAACCATGGGAAATTTATGCATATCACCAAATCTTGTTGCCGGGGGTATAATCAATTTCCTTAATTCATTACATTAAGTTCATACCCTATCGGGAATATAATTATAGAGCAACATACACTGTTATATAAAATTGCTTTTCTTAAAATCCTTATAATAGACTAAATTGATCAGAGCTTTCATACTGAACACCTTGCGCCTGCCGCACCAAATCTTTTGAATATTTAACTCCTTTAAGCTGTAAACCGTTGAAATACACGTTGTCCAATTGCAAAAGCGTGTTAAAATTTGACCGGGCAATCAAGAGACCGTTGAGACAGGATTTTGAGAACCTGCATGTTCCTATAGTCACGCCCTGAATAGTATTTTCGCCCATCATATCAGTTGCTTGAATTTCCAGTCGCTCCAGTTCACAATTTTCGATCCGCAACGAATCGACTTCTGATTCTATTAGAGATAGTTCCTTTGTTTGAGTACCTCCCGCCAGGATCACCCCTTTCCCCTTGGATTTTATCAGGCACAAGCCCTCCACTAGTGAACAGTCTTGTAAGTTGAGTTGAGAAACATCTGACTCGCTGAAAATGACACTTTCGAGATGCACCGCGTGAAAAGTTGCTTTGGTAAGGTTTGAAGCACTAAAACCGCCTTCGATGATTGATCCGTTTAGGAAATGAATCTGCTCCACAGTCACCTCGGTGAATATCATCTCTTCGATGCGACAATTCTCATATTTAATATGATCCAATTCACTCTGACGGAAGTTGCAGCGTGTCAAAGTGGAGCTTTGGTTAAATGCGACCATCTTCATGGTAACATCTTCGAAGTCCAGATCCTCGGCTTCGAATTTTCGGAAGGTACAGTTGACAAAGTCAGCACCCACGGCGGACCAATTATCCGCCCGGCAAGTCTCAAAGACACAGCCCTTGAAAGTGGTTCCACCTGCATCTACCCCACTAAAAAGGCACTCTCGAAAATGGACGTTGATGAACGTCGCCCCGGACAAATCCATTTCCTGCCAATCCACCTTGACAAACGTCGAGTTTCCAATCTCCGCATCAGCTAGACCGACCGTATCCAGGCTTACATCCTCAAGTATCGCTCCCTGAAGGTGGATGCCGGAAAAATCCCGCTCAATGATCTCACGGCCGGCCAGCCTCCAGCCTTGCTTGCCGGGTCCGTCATTGAAGGCCTTAATATCCGCCAAGTCTCGTTCTTCCTGGTCCGTCAAAGGTTCTCTTGCCATTGGGTTAAGGCTCCGGATTTCTTCAAGCATTCAGGTATTTTCAACACTAAAGGCCCTGCCGTTTGATTAATGTGTGATATGATATTCCGCAAATTTTGGCTGCATGCTCCAATAATTCTGTCGCTCTATGCTATAGGTCACACGCCCTTTTTTACAATTCCTCTTCACCTTGACTTCGGAGACCCACGGGGTGGAGAAATCATAGTCTTGGGTAGCTTCGTAATGCTCGCCATAGGGGGTATGCTGGAACTTAATCGCCATATACAATCGGCGACCGATGGTGTATTGTAGGCCGCGCAGGCCTGCCGTATCTGTAACGCGGTAAACGACTTTTCCCTGCTCAAGAGTCGGCGTCATAGAGACCTTCTCGGTCTGCAAAAATTGCCAATTTTGATACAGAGCGATACTCTCAACCTTCGCGCCGAATTTATTCTCTAACTCATTGATCATCTTGGTATTGGTCAGCTTGAAGTCATACTGACCAAGGGTATATTCCTCACCTTCCGCAAAATTCGCCTGTAAGCATAGCTGCAGATCGCTTTTGCTATACGCATCCGTTTTTCCGTACGCGGCAAAATAGTCCAGTGCCACCGCGAACCGTGGCCCAAAGCCGATCGGTAACGCGGCTACCCTTTTGACCGACGTATCCGCATTAAACACCACCTTGATTCCCGAACAACGGCCGTTGCCGAACTCTCCGAATTCGTCTCTCTGATTGCGCCTGGTTAAAGACCCGCTGGCGTCGGAAACGATAATCCAGGTGGGATCTTCCTGAATATGTGCTTCAGTTCTGGCGTTTTGACGAATCTCATCCCAGTCCTGTTTGAACATTCCTCCTGGTATCGGAGGCAATGCCCCATGCGCCGCCGCACTGCAAGAGAGCCTGCCGGACGGCACATCAACCGGTACCCGGTAGTATTGGGTCGATAAGGTTCCGGATTTCCCCGGTATTAATTTGGAGCTCTTTTCGTGACCGGTAATCGCATAGATGGCGCGGCGGTGCGTGTGCCCGCTCAGAAGGCATTGGATTTTCCGCTCGGCGATTCCCTCTCGGTACAGACGCACGCGATTCAGGTGAAACGTACCCATGTCGTTTTTGTTGAACTGATGCTGTTTGCCCCAAGTGTAGTGCACCTCCCCCTTACCCGTTATGGCCTTATATTCGGGGATCATATTGTGGTAGCTGACAAAAGTGAAATGCGAGAAAAGAATCTTTTTCCTTTCGCGCTGATTATCCCGTTCCTTCAGCTTATCCAATAAACTAACGACCTGATCTGATATCTGATCTGTTGACAATGGCAGATGTCCCCGCCCCTGTTCCGTGCGACCGGGAACCAGGGTGATCATGTCTTCATCATAACCCCAACCCATCCCCATCAGGGACTGTTGCGGCAACTGCGCCGCATAATCGCAGAACGGAGTGAATAGCAGGTAAAACCATCGAAAATGATCTGCTTTGAATGCAGTCTTTGGGGTGCCCATGGAGTTGCGTTTGACAATTCGATCGTAGCTTTTACCGAAACACAAAGCGGCCTCATACATCGTCAGGTTATGGCTGGCCGGGATAAAGGCGTCCGTCTTCTTTCGAACCTTCGACGGCTTGCTGCCCAAAAGCGTCGGAAACATAGCCACCGGTTCCAAATAACCATCGTGGTTGCCGCTTACCACAAAGACGGGTTTAGCATTGTCTATATCCTTCTTATAGAAGTCCACAATAAGCGAGTAAACGACCAGAAGATCGACATTGTCTTTGTAATATTTCAGGTAGGTTTCTTCCGGTTTTCGTTTTTTCAACCCTAAAGATTTTTTCGTCCGATCCGTCCATCGTTGTTTGAGGCTTAAAATTTCGCGGACTTCCTCGGGCGTCTTGCCGCGGGCCATATTTTCGCACCAGCTATTTCGGATAAAATCGAGGATGTCGCCTGTGATCAACACCACGTCCACCTCGGGATCCTGGGCGAAACGGTCCAGTATAAGCTTGGTGTTGTGTGAGGCGATGTTGACCATCTCGCCCAGCGGCTGAAAATCATCGTGGTTAATAATTTTCTGTGTGCTGTTGGCCAGAACCTGCTGACGTGAATTGATGTGGATATCCGAGATCTGTCCGATATTGAGGGGACGGAAATCATTAACCATGTAGAAGAAAACAGGATGATAGGCCTGGACAGGGTTGTCCGGATCCAGTTCCCCCACCGCCACATCGTCGTCATTAGGGCGGTTAGTGATACTGCCCTGCCTGACCCTAAAACCATACTGGCCCTGGTTCATCTCGGCAGCTTTATTCTTGAACTCATGGTATATAAGATAATCTTGATCATTTTTCTGATCGGCACCGGGGAATATCCAAGGCATATGGGGCTGGTACTTAAAATCAGGTCTCTTTTCGGGGGGGGTGATTTGGGAAATTGTGCGTTTCGGATTCTTTGCCGTAGTCTCCTGAGAATTCTTATACAAATTCACCAGAGCCGAGACCCTGACCGATACCCAATATACTTCGGTGAACTTCTGGTCTTTATAGAATCTCTGCACCCTTTCATCGACCAGACCCAGAAAGTGCCCTTTTACTTTGTTCTGTTGGTCGGCATCCAAATCCTGGCTGGTCTGGTAGATCGTCTTGCTCTTGAGGGTCCCGAGATATCCCACATGGATGTTCTCGGTCAGATTGTCGGTTATAACCATATTGGGATCATACTTCTTTTCCGCATCCAGACCCTTGACAATCTTCAGTTGTTTATTGACACACTGCCGTATCTTGTTTTTAACCGGGTCTGAGTTTTTTTCTCCCTCCAAGGTATCTCCCTTGAAAAGCATCAGCAATTCTACAAAATAATCACCGTCCTCTTCGCCTGTTTTAATCATGACCACCTCGGGAGTGCACAACGCCGGGTAGAGGATCATCGCAGGCAAGCCCCCGGATTGTTCGTCAACCACAGCACCTTCACCTCCGGCCAGCTCTTGCTGAATATTAACCTCGAGGTTTTCCGCCTGCGGTGCCGGATAGACCCAAAACAAATCACCTAACTCTGCCGGCATCGTACAACTCCTTCAATTTGTTCTTTCTTAGGATACATTCAACTCACAAGGTCTTGAGAAACCCTTTTCCCGCGTTCTATTTGTCATGAACTTCCTTGAGTTTGTCAGCGGTGGCCTGGTCCAGTTTCCCGGTAACTTTTAGTTTGTTTTGACTCTGGAATTCCTGAAGGGCCAAACTGGTTTTGGGATTCATTTTTCCGTCCGCCTTTCCTGCGTCATATCCCATATTGTTCAAACGCTGCTGAGCCCCGCTGACTTCGTCCACCGGATCCAGGTATCTGAATTTCAAAATGTGTTCGGTTTTTTCCTCACCTTCCCCTACCGTTAGTTTACCCTGTTGGGCGTCAGGAGGCACTTCCTGCTCTAATTTCCCTTTCCCATCGGTCTTGCCCTTAAAGGTCTCCCCCTCGATTTCAAGCATATAAGGCTGATTGGCCCGCGGCTCGCCCTCTTTGCGCAGAGTAATTTTTACCTTTGAAGGCACTCCCTTCCGCTTAAAACGGTGCTTCTTTTCGGTAGCGCCGGGAACATCCTTTTCTTCTTTCTCACGGATAAAAACCTTATCACCCGGCAGCAGGACATTGGGATTCTTGCGTTCTCTTTTGAGCTCGGCATTCTTCGGATCGTTCCAGACGGTTTCCCAGAACAAACCGTGTTCATAAGCGAGACTCTCTATGCAATCGCCCTGCTTGACTGTATAACCTTCTTTTCCCGCAGGACCTTTACCAATCGTTTGTGATGTTTCTTCTTTATTTACGCGATCCATTATCCCTTCTCCCAAGCTTCCTTATCTAGTTCCGGGAAACAGATTTTACAGGTGCCCGGTTCGATACCGTCGAGGCGGGCAAACCCCTTTTCGTCCAGCGTGCCGTCGGCGACGCTCTTGTCGGGTAAGGTTATTTTATACCTTTCGCCCGGAATGGGTTTGTCTTTTTCATCCACTAATTCTATTTCAATCCAACTGGTTTTTTTCTTTTTCTCTTCTTCAGTCTCCGGCGGCTTGTAGGGTATGACCGGCACCGAACCGTACTTGCCGGACTGGGTTTGAATTTGTTGGGCTTTGATTTCGGCTACCTCGCCCGGATCGGCATCGTCGGCGTCCTCGGCCTTGACCGGCACAACCGGCGCGACGACGCTTCCGGCCCGGCCGGGCGTAGGAGGTGAGCCGGGCCCGGAATTGATCCTCGTCATCCCGCCGTCAATGGTAACCATGGCTCCTTTTACCGTAACGCCGGCCGGATCGAGCACCACACTGCTGCCGCCGCATTTGAGCGTAATGCCCTTCATCGCCTCGATGACAATACCCATCGCCTTGAGGTAGTAGTTCTGTGTTGTCTGCTCGGAATGGTTCTTCTTGAAGACCTCAATAACATCCCCCTTGACCGTCAGCGACAGGCTCTTGGCAACCTCCTTGGCCTCCTTGCCCTTGACCTTCAGGTGCCGGTCCTTGCCGATCTCTTCCTTGTGGTCGGCATCGACCTTTTCGCTGCGATTGTTGTCCACGTGCTCGAACTTGTCCTTCTCGACGTGCAGGTGCCGGTTATTCTTGATCGTCTCGAATCGGTCGTTCTTGACGCGGATATCCAGATTCTTCTCGGCGTGGATGAAGATTTGTTCATCGCCCTTTTTGTCCTCGTATCGGATTTCGTTGAATCCCTGGCCGCCCTTGCTGGAGTTGGATTTGAGTGTCGATTTCGTTTTCTCAGAGGGCAGTTCATACGGGGGCATTGCTTGGCCGTTATAGACCCGGCCGGTTATGATAGGCCGGTCCGGGTCGCCTTCGATAAACTCAATGATGACTTCCTGGCCAATGCGCGGAATATACATCGCCCCCCAATTCTTTCCGGCCCAGACCTGAGCGACCCTGATCCAGCACGAGCTGTTCTCATCGGCCTTGCCGTAGCGGTCCCAGTGAAAGAGGACCTTCACGCGGCCGTACTCGTCGGTGTGAATCTCTTCTCCGGAAGGCCCAACCACAATTGCCGTCTGAGGACCTGGAATCGACGGTTTGGGAGTTATGCGGCCGGCACGAAACGGCTCGGTGGCGTCGATGGCCGCGAAACTGCATGAATAGACACTTTCGCTGGCGTTGCTGCCCTCCGATTCGAATTCTGCCAAGGCGATATTATAATGTGCCGAGGTGATCAAGTATTTGATGTTCTGGTCGTCGCGAGGATACTCGCTGAGAGTGAAGGTGCAGCCGGCGCAAATGCCTCTGGCGTCGGAATCAGCCTCAGCCACCATATATTGGGACTGCAACTCTTCTATACGCGTTCTGGCATAGTTCTCACCGTCGGCATATTCCGCATATTCGCCGGGGTAGTCATACATCTCGTGGTCGGCGCCGGCATGATCGCGAGTAACCTTGGCTCTTGTTTGAAGGTCTTTCTTCGTGTTCTTGAAGTCAAAGTCTTTCAGTGAATACATACCGGGCAGGACTTTTTTTGAAACCCTCCAAGTCAGAATGACCTCATCGTCGCTAACAGCCGAATCCGGAGGCCTGTACTGCACTTCTTCATACTCTTCAAAGGGTTGATGCGCAGATGCAGAATCAGCCAGCACGAGCGTATGTTTGCCGTCTTCGTGCTTGAAAAAGTAGTAAATCCCCTCCTGTTCCATAAGCCTGCTGACAAAATTGAAGTCGGTCTCGCGGTATTGAACACAATACTCCCATTCGCGGTAGTTGCCGCTCAAGGAGTCCTCAAAGTCGCTAAACCCGTGGTCACGAAATACCTGCTTGATGATATTGGGAACGGTCATTTTCTGAAAGATTCGGCAATCCGAGGTCCGGGTCAGAAACCATAACCAGGGTACGATAGTCGCTTTGTACTCTGCGTACCGGCCCCGGCCTGGCGTCTGCGTGAAATTACTTACATACCCGTTGAAATAGCGTGTCTTGTTCTTGCTCAGTTCGAGTCGGATACTAACATTCTGGCCTATGATGTCCTCGAATCGTATCTGGTGGTCTTCGCTGACCAATTCCAATCGAAAATCAAACGGCCGGCCGAGTTGCTCGGTCCCCGACATGGCAACCAGCAAAAGCACATCTTCGCCCAAAGGGGTTCCAATCGCCAACTCTCTGTGTTTCTGTGTTATTGCCATTATCGACTACCTCAAGTCACCACAACTTTTCATTACACCATGTTCCACCTGTCAATTCCAGGAATTTTAGTTGAACGAATATGTAAATTCGCTATCCTCAACTCCTATATGGACGCGTTTTGCGGTTTTGCCTTCCATCAGGCGCGTCAAGAGTTCCTCGCTGATTCTCGGGAGCAGCGTGTGCGTCAGGATGGCGTCAACCATTCGAGCCCCGCTTTCAACCTCCGTGCACCGGCCGACGACAAGGGCCACAACGTCATTGTCATAGCTGAACGGTATCCGGTGATTCTGTTGTGTACGGCGTCCAATACGGTCTAACTGCAGGCGAGTAATAAGTTCCAGCGTTTCGTCGTTCATTGGATAGTAGGGCACGACTACAAGGCGCCCAAGAAGAGCCGCAGGAAAGACCTTAAGCAATGGGCCGCGAAGGGCTTTGCCTATTGCTTCGGGTTCGGGCATCAGCTTCGGGTCCTTGCACATCTGCATTATCATGTCGGTGCCGACATTGCTTGTTAGCAGAATGATAGTATTCTTGAAATCGATTAGACGACCTTCGGCATCTTCCATCTGACCTTTGTCGAACACCTGAAAGAATATCTCATGCACGTCATGGTGCGCTTTTTCGACTTCATCGAGCAGGACAATACTGTACGGTCGGCGTCGCACTGCCTCTGTGAGCACCCCGCCCTCACCATATCCGACGTACCCGGGCGGTGAACCTTTGAGCGTGGAAACCGTGTGGGCTTCCTGGAACTCGCTCATATTGATGGTGATTAAGTTATTCTCACCTCCATACAGGGCTTCAGCCAAAGCAAGTGCCGTTTCAGTCTTGCCCACGCCGCTGGGCCCAACCAATAGCATAACACCGATAGGCTTATTCGGATTCTCTATGCCGGCTCGCGATGTCCTGATTCGTTTTGCGACTGCTTCCAGCGCGTGATCTTGACCTATAACGCGACCCCGAAGCGTATCCGACAATTTCAGCACTGCTTCGATCTCATCCTTCACCATCCCCCCCACAGGAACACCCGTCCAGTCGGCGACTACTGAACCGACAGCTCGCGCGTCAACGCACGGAAGAATAAGGGGCGTTTCTCCCTGCAGCTCATAGAGCTTCTTCTGCAGCGATTTGAGTTCTCTTAGCAATTTGTCCCTATCCTTGGCTTCTGATTTAGCCGATTTATCGGGCTTAGCCTTAGCATGCACGTCGGCATCTACTGTCCGCGGGTCGTCAACCTTTTTGGCCTTCGTCTTTGCAGTTCCTTCTTCCGCCGTCTCTGCTTGTTCAATCGTACACTCTCCGGATTTGCGCAGCTTGGCTCGTATGTCTAAAATGGTATCGACCAAGGTCTTTTCTTCCGCCCAGCGTTGCTCCAGCTTACCCAATTTCACACGTTCCGCCTCAAGCTTCTCCTTAGTCTCGGATTCGCGTTTCTTGTGATCAACGCCCATTGAGCGTTCTCTGGCGATGATTTCCAGCTCTGTCTCCAACGCTTGAATTCGTCGCCGGCAGTCTTCCAATTCCGGCGGCACCGCATGTTGGCTTATGGCCACTCGTGCGCTCGCCGTATCGGTCAAACTGACCGCTTTGTCGGGGAGCTGACGTTCGGGAATGTAACGGTGTGAGAGACGAACCGCGGCATCCAGGGCCTCGTCCAAAATCTGCACACGATGGTGTTGTTCAAGATTACTGGCCAATGCCCGCATCATTGTCAACGCCTTGTCTTCTTCAGGCTCATCGACCTTGATAACCTGGAATCTGCGGGTAAGGGCAGGGTCTTTTTCGATATACTTCTTGTACTCGCTCCACGTTGTCGCTGCGATGGTCCGCAACGTGCCGCGAGCAAGCGCCGGCTTGAGCAAGTTTGCCGCGTCGCCCGTTCCGGCTGCCCCCCCGGCGCCAATGAGCGTGTGGGCCTCATCGATGAAAAGGATGATGGGCTTTGGCGAACCCTGAACCTCTTCAATGACCTGTCGCAAACGGTTCTCAAACTCGCCCTTTACACTGGCGCCGGCCTGCAGCAAACCGACATCCAGCACGCGCAGTGTCACGTCCTTGAGCGATGGCGGCACGTCACCTTCGGCAATACGCTGGGCGAAACCTTCGACAACCGCCGTCTTACCGACGCCCGCCTCGCCTGTCAGAATCGGGTTGTTCTGGCGGCGACGCATTAAAATATCGACGATCTGCCGGATTTCTTCGTCCCGCCCGACAATCGGATCCATTTCACCGCTACGAGCCCTTTCTGTCAGATCCACTGAAAATCTCGCCAGGGCCTCCTGCTTTCCCATTGCAGCCGGCGCCATATCGCGGGCGCCCCGGCTGGATTCGCCCTCGGCCCGCATTGAACTGCCGTCAGTCGCCGAGAGGGACTCCTCAGCCGAGCCCCCGACGATTTTTGCAAAGTCATCCGTCAACTGCTCCAACTTGATCTTGCCGAATTCGCCCGAGGTTCCCAGCAGAACATTCTTGAGACCGCTGGTCTTGAGAATCCCCACTATCAAGTGGCCCGTGCGAATACACGATTCACCGAATAAAAGAGTCCCATATACCCATGCACGCTCCACGGACTCTTCAAGATGAGGTGAGAGATCCGAAATCGACGTAGATCCCCGCGGCAACCGGTCAAGTTCCTCAGTCATGTCTTTGGCGAGCCTGGAAGGGTCTATCTCAAAGTGGCGCACGATCCGGTGGATGTCTGAGTCCTGCAATTGCAGAATCTGGTGAAGCCAGTGTACCATCTCGACATACGGATTGCCTCGCAGTTTGCAGAAGACTGTTGCGCTTTCAATAGATTTGTAGCCAAGACTGTTCAGCTTGCCAAACAAAGACGCCCGATTGATTTCAGCCATTGCCAAGCCCTCTCATTCTATTGTTGTGCCTTGAGTAGGTAGATGCTTCAAATCAGTGATCCTCTTGAGAAAGGCATCTTTCGCTGGGTCGAAGCCTCTAAACCGGCCCTATGATAAGTACCGTCCGTTGAATTTACACAAATAACTCCTGATTAGCGGATAGGCCTTCGTTGCCGCGGCCAGATGCCTGCTTATATCAAATTGCACGATTGTGTCAACTCCTCTTTTCCCTACCTTCCTCTGGAATAACGAGGGTAATGGCGCGCTGCAAACAGGACTGCACGGCCAAAAAACCAAATTCTCCAGGGCCAAGCCAAGTTCTCCACCTTGCGCGCAGAATATAAACGGCCAGAAAAAAAGAAACCCAAATCGCAACCGAATCCGTGATGACACGCATTCTTACTGAAGGCGTCGCCTCAAATTCCGACGCCCCTGAACAACCTCAACAGGCCCTACACTCTTTAAATTCTGTTTACTTGTCACCAACCCTCTGGAGAGCAAGCTGCTGTATCAAATGAGCAAACTGGATTTGCCGACTGAGCCCAAAAAACCGCATTGCAGAAGCTTGCGAACCGCAGTCAGACATGCGGGTACCACGTTATCCGGATCTGCTTTCATACGGCCGGCTATCTCCACGATAAGCTCTCGTAGCGTTCGCTTGCCGTCACAGCCTGCCAATAAATTTGTGATGAATATGTCCACGTTGCCGGCAAACGGAACACCCTCGGAGGCAAGAAGATGCTCAGCCTGCACGACCCACTTACCATCCTCAACTTTCAACTGGTGCTCCAGCCGATGGTGATCGTCGAATAGTAATCTGTGCTCAAGCAACTGGCGGTCGTCGTCAAGGCTCTGCAATAAGTCTTCTGCTGCAAACGCGCGCTCGATTTGTTCTCCCGCCGAGCCGGTGCAGCGGCCTCTATCGATAGCGTGGGCTTGGAACCAGTTGGCATGCCGGCTTCGTTTGCGCATCACTATAGCTCCGGCACTGATCAGGCCTATCCCCATCTTCTGATAATAGTCCATCCATTCATCAAGGCAGCGTCCATAATCTGGCGAGCTCTGTCCAACACTGGTCTGCAACCAGTCCGCGGCATAGGTTAGCGGATCCGCAGACTTGAAGCATATCAGCCAGCAATCGCAACCTGCATCAGACACCCATCTTTGTGGCCTCATATCCCAATCATGCTCATCCTGATGGTGCCAATTGAACAATATGCAGGCAAAGCCTCCTTCACTGAGCCTTTGGCTGGCTCCCCGAACAACCTGCTCTGAAATGGCATCGCCGGGAAGGCTGGCGTCGCGAAAAATATAGCGCGATTCAGGCGATATCACAAATGGCGGATTCGATACGATCAAATCGAATTGCTGCTCGGCGACCGGCTCATACAAACTGCCTTGGCGCCACTCTATTCCATTTATCTCGTTCAGCTTGGAATTGAATTCTGCAAAGTTCAGCGCTCGAGGATTAGTGTCCGTTCCAGTCACTCGATCTGCATGACGAACGGCCAGAAATGCCTGAATACCAGCCCCGGTGCCAAGGTCAAGGACTGTCTCGACTTTGCGGCGTACTGTCAGGCAGGCGAGAGTCAAAGATGCTGCACCTACGCCAAGGACATGCTCGGCAGCCAACTGGTGATGAAGTTCCGGCCCGAAATCGCTGGCCAACAGCAAATCGTGATACGGAGCCAGCTTGGCACAGGACCGCACTGCTCCGTCTTCGCGGCTTAGCAGGCCTACAGCCATCAGCTCCTCAATGTCGAGACCCGGCAATATCTTATGAATCGCCGATTCAGAGACCGCCCTGCCAAGCCAGAACAGCCGCACCAGGATGTTGTAGGGGCTGTCGGCCCGGACACGCCGATATACAACATCCACGTCCTGACGCTCATGCGCACAAGATATGCCCAAAGTCTCGGCTAGCGCCGTCTGGGAATAACCTGCATCAGCCACAACCTTCTTGAACGCCTCGCCTTTCAACGGCCGATCCATGTCAAAGACCACAGTGTTTTGCATCTGTGCCATTTTGATTCGTATCCTCTTCTACACTAAGATTCTCGATACCAAGGCCGAAACCGCTGACTCCGGACGCGATCACGAGTTCGCTAACTGATAAGCCCCATCAATCCAGGCACCGCCAACGTTTCCGCAAAAATCCTCGATGTAAGACTGAATAACCTACCTCACGTGCCGCCATTCGTTGCTTCATTTGCCGCCTTCGTTCAAGCGGTCTTAAATAAATCGAAGTTTTTCGCATACTCTTGGTAAACGGCCTTGGGCTTTGCGGCGCTAAGATGTGTGGAGTCAGTCAATAAGTAACCCTGACCGAAACCAGTTGGTTTCTCAGCCGAGAGCACTGCCAAAACGATTTTCCCGTTGTTGGCAAACAGGTAATTCGCAAGATTCGTGTACTTGGGATCGGCTCTTGCCACATGCCATTCGAGGCATTCTTCTTTGGAATCATAGATTTGGCCAAAAGTAGGGTCGTAGAAACGATTCCCGTATTTTTGAACATGATGCTCCTTAAAATAGCAGCGGTTCTCGTCGACATAGCTATTTGCGCTGCGTCTCACGTTGCCGTGGGCCCTGCTGTCAAAACAGCAGTAGCCCTGCTTGGTAATGAAAGAGCCTATGCACTCCTTCGCAAACTTGAATCCCCGGTTTGTCTCGAAGTGGAGGAACACATCAATTGTCAGTCCGACGAACGCATTACACAGCGCCTCACACATGATCGATCCGCTTGCCTCGGCCTTGAGAAGACTGTTTGAGGCAGACATCGGCGAACTTGCAACGTATGCCCATTTACTGTCTCTAAGATAATGCACGAAATTCCAGAAGATCATTTCCACTCCCTGTTGCTCGTCTTTCTTGACCCACCACTCAATCGTGTCTCGGCTAAGGCGACCTTTGTCCACGATTTTCTTCGAGAGCTCATGTTTCAGGTCCGGCATGGCAATGACTCCTTCTTGTTGGTAAAAAGCGTTTTCAGCGGCGGTCGAAAGCCTATATTACCGCTTGACACCGCACACTCTGATCCGCCTGCGGGTCTCGGGTACACTTAGCAAGAAAAGTTGGCAACGAGGTCGTTCACAGGGCTGCGCCAAGCATTCCTTCAAGCTCACTTGAGATATTCCAAATCTGTGGCACCTGCGGCTATCCTGGGCCCACGGGCAGCAAAGGTCAAGGGAAAACTTACGAATAAGGGCCCTATGCGTGTTGGAATACCCAAGGCTAAGAATCGCAAGCCCTTACATAACAAAGACTTATCCAATCTGGTCCAAAAATCACTAAATTAATCAATAGTGAGCACTTATGAATCTTGAGGCTAAGTTCTCCGATAGGCTCCCATGCTCTTTCCAAGCAGATTCTGCTTCTTGGATGGTGCAGTTGGTAGCCGCATGCGTGCATGCACGACGACAACTGCACCCGGTTCCAGATTTTTATAAAAAAAAAGAGCTTGACACTATGTCGCGAAGGCGCCAGAATTATCGTGCCTTATGTGTAAAGCCGTTTCTGGCGAATTAGTCGGTACTCTTGTGGTCTGGGAGATTTGGGCCGGTTCCCACACTCAGAGCAAGAGGTTGGTTCGTGTGATTGTGCTGCAGGCGAGGCCTTGAGCAGACGTTTCTGAGTTTACTTGGATGGCTGCAAATTGTGGGTTTAGATGGGATTTTGTTAAAATGGCGAGTGTTGTGTCCGTCAGCAGCGTTAATCGGGGTCGTGTGGCATGAGCGATTTTGACATTAACAGCTTACTTGCAGAGGTGAGTGCCGAGTCGCCTTGTGGTGAAGATGTTTCTTATGACGAAACGTACTTGGCCCTGGAGAACATTGTCCAACCAAAACCACAAACCGCAGTCGGCCAAGCGGATGTTCAGGAACCCAAGTGGTCCGAAGTCCTTGAAAAAGCCTCCGAACTGCTCCAGCGGTCAAAGAACCTCAGAGTTGCTTTGTATGTTACCCTTGCACTATTGAAGCTGAAGGGGATCCCCGGCTTGCGGGATGGATTACTGCTGGTTCGCGGCCTGCTGGAGCGATACTGGGATTGTCTTTATCCCCAGCTCGACCCGGACGACGACAATGATCCCGTTGAAAGGATGAATATCCTCATGTCGTTGTCGCCGCGGTTGGTAAGTGTTCAGGATCCGATGAAATTCAGGCAGCGAATCTTGGAAGTGCCTCTCTGCAGCTCGCGCAGACTGGGCAGTTTTAGCGCCAGGGACGTCCAGGTGGCAAAGGGACAGATCAAGGTTTCGGACGAAGAGGCCGCTGAAGCTCCACAGATATCCAAGATTGATGCAGCTTTCAAGGATACGCCTGCGGAACAGCTTGAGACGACGTGGCAAGCCATTCACGAATCGCTTGAACATATCGCGGCGATAACCAATGGCTTTGCAGAACGAAGCGCCAACAACCAGGCCCCGGATCTGAGTATGCTTGAGAAGCTTCTCAAGGGCATAGCGGGCTTTGTTCAGGGATACATTGGTGGCGCGCCGAAAACGGCTTCGTCGATGCGGGAAGGTGTGCAGGATATGGATGGAAACAGGGGAGTTGTTACGGGACAGGCGCTTACTACGTCTGGGATTAACGAGATTCGCTCGCGAGAAGATGTTGTATTTATTCTAAAAAAGGCGTGCGATTATTTCGCCCACAACGAACCTTCCAGCCCGGTACCTCTGCTTTTACGTAGAGCTCAAAGACTGGTTTCCAAGAGTTTTGTGGAAGTTATTGAAGATGTCTGTCCTGATGCAATGACGCAGATTGAAATAATTGGTGGAACCAATAGACCTAGTGATAGCAACCACGAAACGGGCGAGGCCCGAGAATGATCGGCTAACCACACGTTTGAAACAGGGCCGATTATTTTTGGTCCCGCCCGTTATCAGGCAGGAAAGGAGTGAACATGGCAAAGAAAAAGAAAAGCAGCCAAAAGTTCATACGTCGCAATCGTCCCCCGCGTGTGCAGATAGAATACGATGTGGAATTGTACGGCTCAGAGCAAAAAGTCAACCTGCCTTTTGTAATGGGAGTGATGGCGGATCTGTCCGGCAGGCCCGAAGAGAGCTTGCCGGGAGTTGCCGACCGCAAGTTCCTCGAGATCGACGTCGACAACTTCGACGAGCGGCTCAAAGCTGCAAAGCCCAGAGTTGCCTTCCAGGTGCCCAATACGCTCACCGGCGAGGGGAACATCAGCGTGGACATCAGCTTCGAGAGCATGGATGATTTCTCCCCAGCGGCCGTAGCACGCAAGGTTGATGCCCTCAATAAGCTGCTTACGGCCCGAACGGAACTGTCAAATCTGATGTCCTATATGGATGGCAAGAGTGGCGCCGAGGAATTGCTGGCCAAGGCCCTCAAAGACGAGGCATTGCTGAAGGCCCTGACCTCTGCACCGAAACTGAAAGCCGATGCTACCGAGACTGCTAAGGAGGAATAATCCAATGGCTGAAGAGCAAAAAAAGACCCGGGCGCAGCAAGCTGAAGCCGTAGCGATTGAGCCCGGCGAGTTTGAGGCATTGCTCAAGAAAGAGTTCAAGCCTAAGAGTGATCGCCAAAAGGAGGCTATTGCGTCCGCCGTTCAAACCTTGGCCGAGCAAGCCTTGGCGGGAACGGCTGTTATCTCCGACGATGCGGTCAAAACGATAGAAGCGATTATCGCCGAGCTGGACAAGAGGCTGTCCGAGCAGATCAACCAGATTATGCATCACCAGGATTTTCAGGCCCTTGAGGGTACCTGGCGAGGACTGAGTCACCTCGTCAACAACACGGAAACCGACGAAACGCTAAAAATACGCGTTCTCAACCTTCCGAAGAAGGACTTGGCCAAAACTATCAAGAAATTCAAGGGTGTAGCCTGGGACCAAAGCCCCCTCTTCAAGAAGCTGTACGAAGATGAGTTCGGCATGCCGGGCGGCGAGCCATACGGTTGTCTCGTCGGCGATTATCAATTCGACCACACTCCCCCGGATGTTGAAATACTCAATGGGATAGCTCAGATTGCCGCTGCGGCCCACGCGCCGTTTATCAGTGCCGCCGCGCCGACTCTGATGAATATGGACTCGTGGCAGGAACTAAGCAATCCTCGCGATCTAACGAAGATATTTCAGACCGCAGAGTATGCACCGTGGCGGTCGCTGCGGGACTCGGATGATTCGAGATATATCGGCTTGACGATGCCTCGTTTTCTGGGTAGATTGCCTTACGGCGCAAAGACCGAACCGGTCGAAGAATTCGATTTCGAAGAAGACACTGGGGCCGCGGATCACTCGAAGTACTTGTGGTCAAATTCGGCATACGCGATGGGAGTGAACATCACGCGTTCTTTCAAGGAATACGGCTGGTGTGCAAGTATTCGCGGAGTCGAGAGCGGGGGGATTGTCGAAGGCCTGCCCTGTCATACATTCCCGACGGACGACGGCGGGGTGGACATGAAATGCCCGACTGAAATTGGGATCACCGACAGACGTGAGGCGGAATTGGCCAAGAACGGCCTGATGCCACTGTCGCATTGGAAGAACCAGGATTATGCGGCCTTTATCGGCGCGCAGTCACTGCAGAAGGCTGCTGAATATGAAGACCCCGATGCGACCGCAAATGCAAAGCTGGCGGCAAGGCTGCCCTATCTCTTTGCGACATGCCGCTTCGCGCACTACCTAAAGTGCATCGTCAGGGACAAGATCGGCTCCTTCAAGGAACGTGAGGACATGGCCAGTTGGCTCAATAAATGGATCACACAGTTCGTCACCACCGACCCCAATGCCTCAGATGAAACCAAGGCCAAGTATCCTCTGGCCGCCGCGGAGGTTGTGGTCGAGGAAATTGAAGGGGACCCGGGATACTATTCCGCCAAGTTCTTCCTGAGGCCTCATTATCAGCTCGAAGGCCTGACCGTTTCCCTGCGGTTGGTCTCGAAACTACCTTCGGCCAAGGGGGGAGATTAACTAACTAATATGAGGCGTATTGGCGCACGGAGACTTTTCTTCTGTGCAGCAGATTTGAGTGTCGTACCGAATAGAATTGCTTTTTCTTGATTAGGAGATTAGAAAATGGCTTTCGATTGTTTTTTGAAGATTGATGGAATACCAGGCGAGAGCACCGACGACAAGCATAAAGACTGGATTGAGATATTATCGTTCAGTCACGGTCTTTCCCAAACGGGTTCGGGAAGCGTAAGCTCCGGCGGCGGACGCAGTGCCGAGCGATGCGACCACCAGGACTTCTCAGTGGTCAAAACTCTCGACAAGGCCTCGCCGAAGCTGGCGTTGTTCTGTTGCAACGGCACGCATGTTAAGAAGATCACGATGGAGTTGTGCCGGGCGGCTGCCGATAAGCAGAAGTACATGGAATACACGTTATCGGACGTGATTGTCAGCAGTGCTCGTCCGGGCGGCTCGTCCCAGGGCGGCGAGGCACTGCCTCTTGAAGAGATAAGCTTCAACTACGGTAAGATCGAATGGGTGTACACTGAGACCGATCACAAAACGGGAAAACCTAAGGGCGATGTCAAGGCCCATTGGGACCTGAGCCTTAACAAGGGCGGCTGATACCGTTGTGTTGAAGGCTTACCGCCGTCTGATATCTCATCTTCTTTGGTTATGCGGCGGGTGTATTTCCTCCCGCGGTAGAGGGTATTGCTATGCGAGCAGAAGAATTAGCGCAAGCCGGGCAGCTCAGTGAGGCGTTGACTGCCTTGGAGGCCCAGGTTCGGGCTGATCCTACGGATGCAAAGCTGCGAGTCTTTCTCTTCCAGCTACTGTCTGTCCTGGGCGATTGGGAACGGGCAATCAACCAGTTGAACGTGGCTGCGGAGCTTGACGCCATTAATTTGCTCATGGCTCATGCCTACCGCCCCGCCCTTAATTGTGAAGCGTTGAGGACACAGATATTCGCCGGCAACCGCTCGCCGCTTGTCCTCGGCGAGCCGACCGAATGGGTCGGCTGGTTGATACAGGCCAACCAGTTGGTTGCCGAAGAGAAGTACCGAGCTGCGCAGGAGCTGCGAGAAAAAGCGCTGGACGCGGCACCAGCAATCCCCGGCACTATTAACGGCGACGATTTTGAGTGGATTGCCGATGCTGATTCGAGGCTCGGTCCGGTATTGGAGGCGATTGTTGACGGCAAATACTACTGGGTGCCGTTCACTGCCGTCAAACAAATACGAATTGAAGCGCCAGCGAGTCTGCGTGATTTGGTTTGGACTTCCGTCCACTTTACCTGGACGAATGGCGGCGAAGCGGGCGGCCTGATACCCGCGCGGTATATAGGCTCTGAAAGCAGCCGGGACGACACGCTCAAGCTGGCCCGCAAGACCGAATGGGTGGAGCTGCCGGGCTCTACGTCTCTGGGATTGGGGCAGCGGCTGCTTGCCACCGACCAGGACGACTTCCCCTTGCTGGAAATACGCGAAATCAACTTTGACTACTCACAAGGAGCCCAATAGGCCTGCGAAATGGACAATGGCTAAACTTCGACGAATTGACTCTGTGCTTCCATGCCTGCTGAACCGCCTGACGGATGATCGGCCCGACGTCACTAAGGAGACTACAGCCGAACGCATCACATCGATGCAGAAATACAGAGCGAGTGTGCTTCGCGATCTGGTAAACTTACTGAATTCAAAAGCGCCTCCGGCTGATGATGATATTTACGATTTTGCCGAGGCTGAGCAGTCCGTGCTGAGCTACGGTGTTCCTGATTTCTGCGGCATGACCATCTCTGACATTGGCGTAAGGGAGTTCGAGAGCAAGTTTGAGCGGGCGATTCGGCTGTTTGAGCCGCGAATTGAGAGTAATACTCTTTCCGTTCGCGCGGTTTTTGCTTCCGAGGTGAATCCTAATCGGACACTTGCTCTTGAAATAGAAGGCCAATTATGGGCCCTGCCCGCTCCGGATCACCTTTTCGTCAGGACTGACCTTGATATGGAAACAGGCCACTGCGAACTTGGGGACTCACCCAATGGATAGACGTTTTCTTGACTTGTACAATCAGGAAATTGCGTATCTTCGCACAATGGGGGCTGAGTTTGCACAGGAGTTTCCAAAAATAGCGGGTCGGCTTGGCGGATTGGACGAGTTTCAACAGTGTCGTGATCCGTTCGTTGAGCGACTTCTTGAGGGTTTTGCGTTTCTCTCAGCCAGGGTTCAACTGAAGCTTGATTCAGAATTCCCCAGGTTTACGCAATCGTTGCTTGACACGGTCTATCCCCATTATATGGCGCCGACTCCATCCATGGCTATCGTTCAGTTTGAGCCGGACTTCAGTGACGGCGGGATAGCCGATGGATTCTTGGTGCCTCGCGGCTCTTCGGTCTTCAGTGTCCTTGCTGATAAAGATGAAACCAGATGTGAATACCGAACGGCACATGACGTCAAACTCTGGCCTGTTCAGATAATCGAAGCGAACTACTGCACCCGTGAGTTGGCGTCACTTCAGATCCCCAACTTACCCGATGTCAAAGCAGGAATTCAGATCCGGATAAAGTCAGTTGGGGGCCTCAGCTTCAGAGAGTTGAAGCTGGATTCCCTGGTGTTTCATCTGATGAGCACCGGCGATCTGCTAATGCCTCTGTATGAGCAGTTTTTTGGAGACGCTGTCGGGGTGTTGGTTCAGCCC
Organism: Sedimentisphaerales bacterium; assembly: GCA_016933985.1. Classification (GTDB taxonomy): domain Bacteria; phylum Planctomycetota; class Phycisphaerae; order Sedimentisphaerales; family Anaerobacaceae; genus JAFGCD01. Next base: position 30,253 of record JAFGTU010000432.1, read on the forward strand.
GCCGCTCGACCTCTCAAGTGGCAGAAGACCCTTGGCCAATCCTCCATCCGAAGTGTCGGCTTCCAAGGTGCCGAAAAGCTTCTACCCTATGACGCCAGGTCATTCAGTGGATATCGATTGCTCCACGAATATTTCGCTTTTCCCCGACGGTTTATGTTCGTCGAATTGTCGCAATTGGGCCCTTCAATAAAGTCTTGCGAGCAAGACCAATTGGACCTGATTATATTGCTGCAGAAACCGAACCTTGCCCTGGAAGGGGCAATAAACGCAGACAACTTCGCATTGTTTTGCTCGCCCGTAATTAACCTTTTCAATAAGCGCGCCGATAGGATACACGTAACTGACAAGTCTTTCGAGTTTCATGTCGTCCCTGACAGGACCAGGCCGCAGGACTTTGAAGTTTACAACATTTCCAAGGTTGTCGGCTATGGCAGTCGGTCTGAGGAGCTGCAAGAGTTTCTCCCCTTCTACTCTGCAAAGGATCCAGGCGATAAAGGAGAGCCCAAAGAAGCCTACTATGTCTCAAACCGACTGCCCAGACCCTTATCACCGCGTGAGAAACGCGAAGGGAGAAGGTCAAGCGCGTATGCGGGCAGCGAGGTCTACATTTCGCTTGTGGATGCTTCTTCGGCACCGTATGACCCGGACATAAAGCAGTTGGGCGTAGAGGCTTTGTGCACTAACCGTGATTTGCCCCTGCATATGCCGATTGGGCAGGGAAGGACCGACTTTACTATGGAGAAAGCGGTGCCTTATACTTCGATTCGTTGCCTTGGAAGAGCATCTTCGCCTGTGCTGTCGCATTGCAGGGGCGAAGTGGCTTGGCGGGCTATCAATCACCTGGCGACTAACTATCTTTCAATTACCGATGCAAATGCCCAAGAAGGAGCGTCGGCGCTGCGAGACCTCCTGAGGCTTTACGGTGAAAACGGAAACCTGCAAGACAGCAAGCAGATTGACGGCATCAGATCCGTAAGCAGCATGCCGATAACTCGACGCATCGCTGCCGGAGGAGCAATTGCATTTGCCAGGGGATTGGAGATAACCGTGACTTTCGATGAAGCATTCTTTGAGGGCAGCGGAGTATTCTTGCTTGGCGCCGTTCTTGAGCAACTCTTCGCTCGGTATGCTTCCATTAACTCTTTTACGGAAACAGTAATCAAGACTCTTGGACGTGGTGAGATAATCCGATGGCCGCTGAGATCAGGACTGAGGCAGATTCTCTGATTGAGAGACTGCAAAATCAACCGTGGGAGTTCGATTTCTTCCAGGCGGTGCGGCGACTTGAGTGCGTTTACCGCGGCCGGCCCTTGGTTGGGCGCTCCAAAAGGCCGAAAGAGGATATAGTGCGTTTTCGGCAGAGTGTATCCTTGGCATTTGCACCCTCAGCCGTTTCTGAATTTCACCCTGCTGCCGACCAGCCAATTCCACGAATGTTTGTGCGGTTTATGGGCCTTCTTGGAACCAACGGACCCATGCCGCTGCACTTGACACAACATGTTCGTGACCGGATACGCGGACACGGGGATCGCACTCTTGCAAGTTTCCTGGATATCTTTAATCACCGCATGATATCCTTGTTCTATCGAGCTTGGGCGTGCAACCAACAGAATGTCAGCTACGACCGAATGGGAGAAGACCGGTTCGCCGCGTACATTGGCAGCCTATTTGGAATAGGAGAAGCCTCCTTCAGAAATCGAGATTCCGTCGCCGATCTTGCCAAACTGCACTATTCGGGCCGCTTGGTCTTGCAAACAAAGAATGCCGAAGGTCTGCAGGCGATTCTGCAAGACTACTTCGGGATTCCCGTACATATAAGGCAGTTTGTGGGTCAGTGGCTCAGCCTCTCATCGGAGTACCGCTGTCGCCTGGGAAGTTCACCTGAAAGCGCGGAGATTGGACATACTCTAATTGTGGGCGACCGGTTCTGGGAGTGTCGGCAAAAATTTAGAATAGAGTTTGGGCCGATGGGTTTTTCCGACTATTTGAGGATGTTGCCGGGGGGAGAAAGCCTCCTCAGGCTCATCGCATGGGTAAGGAACTATGTTGGAGATGAATTGAATTGGGAGCTGCAGTTGATATTGAACAGAAGCCAAGTGCCTGGTACCTGTCTTGGAAAAACAGGCAGGCTGGGATGGTATTCATGGCTCAAAAGCAAGCCGTTTGAAAGTCACGCCGATGACCTGGTGCTTAGGGGTCTCGTGGCCTAACAGTCGGCGGCACACTCACGGTGCGACTTCATGAGAAAACGTTGCATTCTGAGGACAATCGGCGGTTGCTTATGTGCAAATTGGAGATTTCTTTGATATGGGCAATGATGAAGAGTTCAAACAGCAAGTTAGAGTAACGGCAAGTCGTCTTCGTTTGGTCGGAGTTGATTTTGCCGATGAGGACCAGGGGTCGAGGGTTGGGTGCCTTTGTGAGGAGATTGAACGCGCTTTGAAAAGTATCGTTCCCGACAAGCGGAGGGCATTTCTGGAACAGTTAATGGAGAGATTTCCAACGGAATGGTTGTGTGGTCAGCCTGCGCAGGGCGAACCTGGGACCGAACAGGATAAGCTCGATGACCCAGATTACCTTGCCAGCCGGCTCGTGGAGCAACTTCCAAAGCTTACTCCTGAAAAGAAGAACTCAATTGCCGCGGATCTTCAGAACGCAGGTTTAGGATTGTTGGCAGAGAAAGCCTTTTCGGATCAATTGGTGCAGGATTTCAAAGCAGCACTTGGGATTGCCAGCTCGGCAGAGATTGACGGAGATCGACTGGTCGAGCTTGTGAGCATACTTGCGAAGTTCATTGTTTCGCTTGAGCCCAAAATATGGCACGTTTGGAGGAGCTTGTCGCCAAGATCAAGAATTCGTCGCCCCAAGAACCTCACGGGTACTCTGGGACAACTGGTAGTTGCGGATTCTAAGGTGTTCCCGGGCCAGGTCGAGCAAGAGCTGGCAGCGTTGGGCGGATTAATCATGTCGGTTATGGCGGCGGTGAACGAGGCAGGGAGCCAGTTCTCCCGGCAATATGTCAGGAGGTTCTCGCCTTCAGCAATTTCAGGTTTGGTGGAAATGGAAGATAAAGGCGGGTTCTTCGCCGGCAGCCAGGAAGCTAAATGTTGGCGCAAGTATTGTGAGCTAACAGGACATTTGACGGAAGATTCGGTTGTGGCGGAGATGAAGCGTATTATCGCTGATTACGTGGAGTCTCTGATGCAAAGGAGGGGTGGATAACTTGAGGCAGGAGAACAACTCATGGAGATAGACACGCAGATTCATTGGTGTGAAGGACTGTTCCTTCAGCCGCATCATCTTCAAGCCATGCAGAGGAGTGTGCTGGATAAGTTCGCAAGAGAACGCCGCTTCTTGAGGAATTACGCCTACGGTGTAGTAGAAGCGAAGGTGTCTGACGATGAACTCGAGAACATGCGCGTGCGATTTGATCGCCTTCGGGTGCTGATGCCCAGCGGCTTGGAGGTGAATGTTCCCGATAATGCCGATCTGCCTGCGCGTGATATAAAGGAGGCATTTGTTTCCAGTGGCGGCGCCTTGACCATTATGCTTGGCGTCCCCCTCTGGTATGCGTCGAGAAGGAATGTTGTTGCAGACAGCACATCCGAAGACCATCGCGCGAATTACGCATACCGAGTCGCCGAGATTGAAAGAGTAGATGAAAACACCGGCGAGAATCCTCAACCAATCCAGATTCGTCGAGTAAATGCCCGTCTTCTGATTGAGGGACGTGATGATGTGTCCGATCTCGAAGTAATGCCGCTGCTGAGGATTGTCGGCACTGCCGTTGAAGACGTTGCAATACCGCGACGAGATCCGGATTATATCCCCCCGTGCCTCACGATCAGCGGTTCTCCTGTACTGCGAGAACTCGTACGCGATATTGCCAGCCAGATCATGGCCAGTCGCAACGAGCTTGTCTTGAAACTCGGCCAAAGGGATTTTGCTATTGAGAACCTGCGAGGCCGTCAATTCGAACAAGTACTCCGCCTCAGAACCCTCAATAAGTTCGGCGGTGTTTTAGACTCGCTGGTTCGGACGCCAAGGAGTCTGCCGACGTTTGAAATGTATCTGTTGCTGCGGGAGTGCCTCGGCGAGCTTGCGGCCTTGCGGCCGCAGAGTGACCAATTCCAGGTCGCTGAGTATGACCATGATAATCCTGCACTTGCATTCAATGAGCTGTATGTCAAGATACGCTCGCTCATAAAAGGCTCGATCGGGCCTACATATCTTGAGATACCCTTCACGAGGAATACCGAAGGTAAACTCTGTTTCTTCGAGGCGGTTCTGACCGACCAGGCGATTTCGTCGGCGCTCGAGTACTTCCTCTCAATCAAAACGGAAACCAGTCCGCAGCAGTTGTTGAGTTTGGTGGAAGATCCCGACAAGTTCAAACTCATGCCGGCGAGTTTCAAAGACCGGATGGTTTTCGGCGTGAAATTGAAACACGAATCCTACCAACCCGTTGAGCTGCCTGCTCAAAAGGGCATGCACTATTTTCGGTTGCTTCGGGCGGACAGTGTTCGCATGTGGGATAGGATTTTGCGGGAAAAAGCAATTGCAGCAACATGGCCCGGAGCGGAGAACTCCGACTTTGACATGAAACTGTATATGACAATTCCGGAAATGGAGGAAAAGTAAATGTCATTGCTTGGACTTTGTGAACCGGCTTTCCAGTATGTCTGCCGACTTCATCGGTCGGCGCAGAAAGGCTGCACGCTCGATATCCATAAGGTGCGCAGTGAAATCAAACAGATACTGGATCAAACAAAATCGACCGCTGCCGCTAAGCCGGAAGCAGCCTCCCAATATGAGAAGGTTGAATTGCCTCTGATCTTTTTCATCGATTTTATGGCCAAAGAAAGAAAACTCGGCTTCGGCGCCGACTGGGTCGAATTAGCAAGTGAAAGGCAAGAGCTGGCTGGCGACGAGAAGTTCTTTGACCTGCTCGATATAGAATTGGCCGACCCGAGCAAGGCCGCCACGGAGCGACTTGCGGTATATTACACCTGTCTTGGGTTAGGTTTTACGGGCATCTATTTTGATGAGCCGGAAATGATTCGCAAGCTCATGTCCAGAATATCCGCCCGTCTTGCCGGCATAACCGACGGAGGCCAGAAGTCATACCTTTGCCCTCAGGCCTATGAAAACGTGGACACACGCGATTTTACGGAGCCACCGGGCAGAAAACTCACATATGTAGCAATTGGTTTGGTCTCTCTTGTCATTGTATGGTTAGTCGTGTATGTAGGCTATTTCTGGAGCGCCGCAAGGCAAGTGAGCAAAGACCTTAAGATTGTTAACGAGGCGAAAGCCGAAAGCTCCGTCCAACATGGTAACGAAAAATAGCCCTCGGAGGGTTTGCAAGCTATGCTATCCCAAATGTCTAATCTTCGAGATGTACCGAAGCCCGTGCAGGTGGCCGCTCTGTTAGCTGGCGGCGGCGGCGTTGCGGCCGTTGCCATACTCGCGCCAAGATTTGCGATCGCCCTTTTCATTGGACTGGCTGTGGTCGCCGCCGCGCTGTTTCTGTTCCGTCGCACCATAAAATGGCGAAACCAGCACAGGTCTGCTCCGATGGAGGAAGGAGTCCTCAGAAGCGGCGCTCCGCTGCTCAGAAAAGCCGACGAGAAGGTGAAAATAGACAATTTGCGAAGGAGATTTGAAGACGGCATAGACAAGTTTCGCGAGGCGGGCAAGAATTTCTACAGTCTGCCGTGGTTTATGATTGTAGGCGAGCCGGGGTCGGGTAAGACAGAGGCAATACGTCACTGCAACGTCGGCTTCCCGCCTGGCCTGCAGGACGAATATCAGGGCGTTGGCGGCACCATCAATATGAACTGGTGGTTTACGAACTACGGCGTTATTATTGACACTGCAGGCCGGCTAATGTTCGAAGATGTCGAGGCCGGCGGCACCAAGGAGTGGAGAGAGTTTCTCAATCTTCTGAAGAAGTACCGCCCATATTGCCCTATAAACGGGGTCTTTCTGGTGATACCTGCCGACAGCCTCGTCAAGGATACGGCCGAGCAGATACAGCAGAAGGCATCACAAATAGCCCAGCAGTTCAATGTCATTCAACGGACTCTCGCTGTGAGGTTCCCCGTCTTTGTTGTCGTTACAAAGTGCGATTTGGTGATGGGCTTCAGGGAGTTCTTCGACGGACTCAATAATCCGGAGCTTCAGCATCAGATGTTTGGCTGGTCCAATCCTGCCATGATCGACCAGCCTTACAACCGCGAGTTCGTCCGCCAGCACCTGCAAACCGTTCAGGATCGACTTCTCCGCCGCAGGCTTTCACTCTTGCTGGAGTTGGCTGGCGACGACGCAGCAGCCCATGAAAGCGCATCCATCAACGCTCTGTACTCATTCCCCAAAAGTCTCGCACAGTTGGCCCCGCGAATGGCACGATACCTTGACCTGATCTTCGGCGCCGGCGGTGAGTGGGGGGCCAAGCCCGTCTTCTTCCGCGGCATATACTTCACATCTTCGATGCAGGAGGGCGCCGCGCTCGATGAAGATCTTGCTCAGGCTCTGGGCATATCGGTCGAGTCACTGCCTGAAGGCCCGGCTTGGACACGCGACCGCGCGTATTTCCTGCGGGACCTTTTTGTCAAAAAGGTATTTCCGGAGAAAGGCCTAGTCAGCACCGCCGTCAATGCGAGCAAGCACTATGTCCGCAAAAGGATGGTTTTTTGGCTCTCGGTCGCGGCCGCGATCCTCCTTCTTTTGATATATACAATTCATGCCGAGCGCAGGTTTGAAAAAACTGTCGGGCGCGTCGAGAGCCATGTCGCAAAGGCGGCAACCGCTATGAAAGACAATTCGTTGGACATGGTGGAGTTTCCGGGAAGACAAAATGATCGAGTGTACTGGGACAAAGAAACAGGCGTGGTTGACATGAAGCGTCAACCAGTGCGCCGGTACCAGTTCTACAACGATTTTCAAGTGGTCATTGATGGCTGGAATAAGGAGATGGAGAAGGGCGGAAGGTGGCTTCTGCTTCCGTTGAGAAAACTCTCCAACATCGACACGGCTGAAATGCAGCTTGCACTGAAGAATATCTTTGAACACGGCGCGATAAAGAATTTCTATGAGGAGACATGTGAACTGTTGGCGTCTCCGCCGTCTGTTGAGGATTGGACTGTTAGCTCCAGCGAGTTGCGCGTGTTGGCCCAGTTGATAAAACTGCGGTCCAGCAGAGCGGCGTTAGCACCAGCGAACCCAAGCGACGAATACACTGCAAATCGTTTCTTTGATCCTTTCTGCGACTATTGGCGCGCTCGCGAAAGTAGGGCGGGTGGCGACGTGTCGGCAACCTTAAACGCCGTGTTCGCAGACCTTTACGTACCTACTCCGACCGCACCGGCAGCATTTGCGTGGCCGCCCCCGTTTCTGAACGAAGACTCGGCACTCAACGAGGTTGCAAGCCAGAGTATCACCGCCGCCGTCGGTCGATTCGTCAAGGATTGCGATCCGAATAACCGCGGCAACACCAAAGCCCTAAAGAACCTGTTCGCTGTTCTCCAAGATTTCAACAATGCCGAAGAAGAGCTCTGGAAGCTCAAGGACCGCGACATTGGTTCCTTTAGAGACGCAAAGGACGGCTGGCCAGTTCGCTTTGGCGCCCTCAAAAAAGCCAGAGATAGTATCGACAACCTTCTGCAGAATGACCCCAACCTTAGTGGCATTACTACCTCTCTCAAAAGCAAGTATGATGAATTGATCAAAGAAGGGCAAGGAAACGCGCTCGAAGCGTATGACGTTTTGCTTAAGGCCTTTGGATACGACGACGCTCAGAAGGGATTGCCCGATCAGATAGCGAAAGCGTGGTCCAAAGCCGATAAGCCGGTCGAAATTCTGGTGGAAGGGAGAAAGAAGTGGCTTGAACTTGAAAAGAATGATTCTCAGGGTAAGCGCGCTGCCGATCTTGACAGGAAGCTCTGGGGCGGAAAAGAGCGTTTATATCAGCTCCGCTATCAGAAGTATGCCAGTGTCGATGGACTGGACTGCACGTATGACGATCCTGTTTCAGTTCATGGTGATTCGGGAGAGAAGGCTGCGGATGTTATCACCAGAGACGCCAAAGCTGTTAATAATGCTATTGAAAAGCTGAAGGAGAACAGGCCCACCCCGGGAGCTTACGGTTTCGATGAAGCCGAAGCCTTGTGCGAGTATGCATTGAATCTGGCTAAGGATAAGCGCATCGACGATGTAGTAGAAAAAGCCTTGAAAAGCGCAGCTCCGGACTCTGCCTGGCTGATCGGTAAGATTGCAGACAAAGTTACGACGGCGATAACCTATCTGAACGATTGGGTGACCTTCGGGGGATATGTCGGGAAGGGCTCGACGCTCCGCAAAGGATACGACGCCAAGGACGAAGTCTATAAGGGCTATATCCGCGACTATTGGCTGGGGACATACTTGAAGAACTGGATTGGTGATAATATTCCCAAGGAGAACACCTGGGCTAATCAGCACGGCAAACTCAGCCAATCTGACTATTCTAAAGCACGCAACGATCTCAAGAACCTGGGAGACAGCGTTAACGGTGTTGTTGCCGCAATTTTCCCCGAAGGATCTCAAGACCAGACTATCAAGGATTTCAGGGAAAGCCGTGACATGTTGAATAAGATCGGTCCCGACGACCCTTACCGGTATGTCGTGGCGGAATGGACCGGGCTGACAGATACGGAACAAGCCCGGGGGAGTGCCTACGCCGCACAATATGCCTTGCTCAATAAGAGCCCCAGGGATTTTCTCGACGAGAACTTTCCTGCAAGAGACCCCGAGGTTCCCCCTTCGCGATTCGTCGAATCGTATTGGTGGAATTTGTCTTTCGAGACCCTAAAGGTCCTGGCCAAAGAGCCGCCGGGCTTGTCGCCGGAAGCTAAGGTGCTTCTCAGTCCATCCGTCTATTACAAGTATCCTATAGTCCCGAAGGCAGAGTACGAACTTACAACAGCAGAATTCGACAAGGCAAAGGAAGTGTGGGAGAATATTAGGAAAGGGCCCGTTTATAAGCCGGGGACTATTGGAACAGGTCTTTATACCGCTATTCCTGATACTCTGGTTACCTATCTCAAAGATCTGAAGAGAATAGCGGAATCATCTCAAACACCAGATGAAATCAAGAAGATAGGCGGGCGAATCGACTACGTTTCTACAATACGGACGTCCTATGACCTTAGGCTGAGCGTTTGCGCAGAAGGCAACGAGGAAATCTTTAAGGTGCTCCAATATGTTGAGCTGGAGGGTGATAATCTGACACGTGCGGAGAACCGCCCAAGGACCGATCCTCCGGCCGATGCGCACCTTGCCGACATGCATTGGCCGGGCGGGCCGTTCAAGTTCGACTTTTACCAAGGCCCGGCAGACCGCACGCCTGAGCATAGTCAGCCCTCGCCTATTTCGGGACAATGGATACTCATGCGAGTGCTGGACTATGCTTATCCTGAACAGAGAGGAGATGGCAAATGGCCAAGGCCGATAGCGTACGGCGGAAAACAGTATCAGCTTACCATTGTGGTTAAGCCGGTCCAGACATCCAGGAACTCTGTGATATTGAGGCCTTGATTTTCGAGAGGTGAACACTATTGAAGAACAAGCTTAGATTCCCATCGCAGATATGTGAATCGCTTAAGCGCATCTCCGATAAGGTCAAGGGCGGCCTGCACTTGACGGGTCAAAGCAGCGATTCTGGCTGGGGTATTTCTGTGGCGGCTTTTGGAAAGCATCCCGGCTGGAACGACCACATGGAAGATATCGGCCTCGATACCGATGTCCTTGCTGAATTGAAACGCGTTCTGTATTTGGAAGGGATCGGACGAAATATCGACAAAGGAACCTGGGGCAAGGACAAAGACAAGCCCGCGCCAAGGGACTATGGGCATGAGTTTCTCTGGGTCAGAGGCAATGACATTGTCGCCGGACGATTGTGGCCGTCTCGAGACGGCAAGGGCCGATCCGAATACCCTATGATTGCTTGTGTGCACTGCTCCGGCTTGTCGCTCAAGTTCGCCGTCAAGACAGTATATCCGTTGCTCGAAAAGATCGAGCGGTTGTGTGTTGAAACTGATTCGGCCGATAAGGTGCGGCAGGCAGTCGACACTGCTCGTGCGAAGCTCGTGCAATTTGTTGAATCGGATTTGTCGGTGGTAGGGCTTAGCATTGATTATCACCGCGCAATTGCCGAACTGACTACCCTGTTTCACACTGGGTCCGGACAAGAGGGGCTCATTCGAGTTCTTTATCACATGGATCGCGATGGCGTAGGTATCTGTCAGACACCGGGCAGAACGGTCTTCCTGCAGCAGAGATCACACGCTCGTGTTCCAGCGCCGCCCGATCTCCATCGCGAGGCTGCTTGTTCGTGGGCAGAGTTTATCTTCGGCCGATTGGGTCGGACCGCCACCGTTCTCGTCCTCATGCCGTGGGGAGAATCCTGGATGGACGTAATAATCGGCGAATTTACTTCTACAGAGTTGTATTGCCTGCGGGCCTCTTTAAGGGCGATCACTCTCGACAGCGATGTCGCCTACGACATAGACGCCCGTTTCAGAGATAGAATCAACCATCTTTTTCAAAATCTGCCAGCTGGCCGCGACGCCTAATACTCGATTCTGGTATAGAAAAGTCGTTCTTGTGCAAAAGCGCCGCCGAAAGCGCGGATAGGAGGTTCGACGCAAGTTATTGAGCATGAAGATACGCCGGCAGCCGCTCAAGAAGAGGATTGGTGCGTTGACTATGGAAAACGAATTACTCCACGATAAAGCCAATAAGCAATCCCATGCTCCTCTATGGACTGATTCTTTTGCCAGTCGCATCCCCTCAATTCTGCTGTTCGAGACCGGAATTACTGTGAACTCCTGGTGTCAAGGGGCGCTTAAAACCAGCCAGTATGGGCGCGTTCCGGACCTGGAGTCTGGAGAGATATTGGGTGGCAACCTCAATCTACCGACGAGCGCCCGACAGTTCAGGCTGAACCTGTCTTTGTGGGGCAACGGCAGGTGCCGCAAGCTCATGGAACGTAGGCAGAAATGCGCCCAGCTTGATCTTGACCGCGACAACATTCCCCTCCGCCCACATCCGGACTTTACCCTCGCCAAAGTTGATGTGGTCGAATCCGATGCCGTTGGGATCGGTGATTCTCGGCGCCAAGACAGGCGACCGCTCCAGGCCGCGGATAATAGCATCCAAGACCTGCTTGATGAGCAGCACGTTGACGTCGAGGCGTCCTTCGGTCGAACGCGATACCTCTGTCCCGCCGTCAAGCTCGCGGGAATCTCTGCTGAGGTTTTCGCCAATCCTCTTCAACAGAGCCACTTCCCCCAGCTCTTTCGTATCGCCAAGCTTCTTAAGTTCCTCTTCATCCAGCAGCATCTCGCAGTCGAACCTGAAACCCCGCCCAAACGTGAACCTTTTTTCCACTTTCTCATCAACCACGAAGAAGTATTTTCGTATTACGCTCAACTCATATTCATGAAAGGCGACCATAGTGAACCAGGTCTTGTACCCTTCTTTGCTTTGCCCGAGCGAGGCAACAACGCTTTCGCTTTGACTGAGCAGCTCGTTTTTAGACTGTCCAATCCTGGGCAGCACGTCGAGGGTAAGACTCTTCTTGATTCTGGTCTGGTCATACGCTGCGGAAAGCTCTTTGTCGTACAGATGATCCTTTGGCTGTATCCAGGCCTGTGGGTATGTCAGCGAGCAACCGCAAATACAGAAAAGGCAGGCCAAGGCAAGAGAAACATAATGAAGAGTCCTTGCCCCGAATTGTTCACCTGGCACTCCAAATGTTGAGCTCATGGCATTTCTCCTTCTGAAAAAACGGTTTTGCGGCGCTATGGACAACCGCCGCGAATACCGCCTATACCTCCTTTGATTCGATCCATTTCATCATTTTGCGCAGTTTTCGCCCGACGGTCTCAAGCTGGCTGCCGTGGTCTTTGTTATACAGTTCGTTGAAGTTCTTCAGGCCGGATTTGTACTCGCCGACCCATTCCTTGGCGAATTCGCCGGATGTGATTTCCGAGAGTATCTTTTTCATTTCCGCCCTGGTTTGCTGGGTGATTATCCTCGATCCGCGGGTCAAGTCTCCGTATTCGGCGGTGTTCGATATGCTGTATCTCATATAGCTCAGTCCGCCCTGATACATAAGGTCGACTATAAGCTTCACTTCGTGCATACACTCGAAATAGGCGATTTCAGGCTGATAGCCCGCTGCGACAAGCGTTTCGAATCCCGCTTTGATAAGCGCCGTGAGGCCCCCGCAAAGAACAACCTGCTCCCCGAAGAGGTCGGTCTCGGTTTCCTCTTTGTATGTGGTCTCGATAATGCCCGCCCGCGCCCCGCCTATTCCATTGGCCCAGGCAAGTGCGATCTGCCTGGCGTCGCCGGTTGCATCCTGCTCAACAGCCA
>JAFGTU010000433.1 GCA_016933985.1 Sedimentisphaerales bacterium
ATAGTGGAGATGGACCCCCACGAAATCCGCGACCTGATAATCCACAGCCGAAATCCCGGCTACGCAAAGATCAAAGCAGGTCTCGATTTCGACCAGTGCGCCCGCGCACGCAGAATTCACGGCGTCGGCGTTGACTCGGAGTGGGGCAGAGTCTATCCGATGGGCGGGCTGACCGTGCACGTGGTAGGCTTTGCAAGCCGGGATAATCGCGGCCTGGAGGGTCTCGAATTGTGGTACGACAAACTGTTGAGAGGCTCCTCCGCCCAGAGCACATACCTCACCGATGTGAAACGCAGAAGAGTCCGCCTCGAGGCCGAGGAGGGAATCCTCAGCGACGGCGTCGGCATTATTCTAACGCTCGACGCGACTATTCAGCAGTTTGCCCGTGATGAGCTCGTCAAGCAGTATGAGAAATACCAGGCCGAAGCCGCTGTGGCAGTTGTCGCAGAGCCTAAGACCGGTGCAATCCTGGCAATGGTGTCCCTGCCCGACTTCGACCCCATCGACGTCGGTGCGACCGACCCCAACAACTTCCGCAGCAGGGCAATAACCGACTGGTTCGAGCCGGGAAGCATAATCAAGCCCGTAGTCATGGCTATCGCATTGGATGCAGGCGCCGTCAAAAAAGACCAGGTCATCTTCTGCGAAAACGGAAGCTACGGCGGCAAGGGATTTGGCAGGATAAGTGAATACCGCAACGGATTCGGCGATTTGACCGTGCGCGAAATCCTGGTCAAATCCAGCAATATAGGAATGGCCAAAATCGGGCAAAAACTCGGCAAGGAGAAGCTCCGTGACGGCCTCGACCGCTTCGGATTCGGGAAAAAGACGGGCATAGAGCTGCCCGGCGAGCGGGACGGCCTGCTCTGGCCCGTCAGCAAGTGGGACGGATACAGCGAGACCCGCGTGTCCTTCGGCCAGGAAATTTGCGTCACCGCCATGCAAATGGTCCGAGCCTTCTGCATACTCGCAAACGGAGGAAGACTCATTCAGCCCTATCTGGTCGAGGCAATCGTCCACAGCAACGGCACGGTGCAAGATGTCAAGCGCCCGCCTAACGTCGGATACATCATAAAACCAGAAGTCGCAAAGTGGGTCGTCTCCGATGCAATGGTTGGCGTCGTCAACGAGGGAACCGGAAAAAGGGCAATGCTGGAAAAGTGGCAGGTCTTCGGCAAGACCGGAACCGCCAACATAGCAATGGAAAACCAGCGAGGCTATTCCGACGACGATTACATCGCCTCGTTCATCTGCGGCGCCCCAGCCGAGGATCCGGAGATACTGGTCCTCGTATCCATCCGCAAGCCCAATAAGAAGCTCGGCTTGGGCTATACCGGCGGCGTAGTTGCCTCGCCCGTCGCCGCCAAGATAATCGAAAAGACCCTAACCTACCGCCAGAAGCTGAACGGCCCAAGATATGCCGCCCGTTGAGCTTGGTGCCCAGCGTTCCGACACTGTTTATTTCTGTGACGCTATTTGGTTTCTTGTGCTGCTTATTTGTTTTGAAAATTCGGATTTTGAACCTTCGATATTGTTTCGAATTTCGAATTTCGAATTTCGTGCTTCGTATTTCGCGACCGTAAACCAGTCTTTTACTATCAAAGTCGTGTTGTACTATTAGGATACAACCCAAATGGCCAGGATAATATACGGTGTTGCAGGCGAGGGATTCGGACACAGCAGCCGATCTCACCTCATAGGCCAAAGGCTTATCGACGCCGGCAACGATCTGATGTTTGTCGGCTCCCAGAAATCGCTCCTCTATCTGAAGCAGTACTTCGGCGAGCGGGTGAAAGAAATCTTCGGACTGTCGTTCGCTTTTAAAGGGGGCCGAATAGACAAATCAGAAACCCTGAAGAAGAACCTCCTCAAGCTCCCCGAAGCAAACCGACAGAACGACGAGCTTTTCAGGCAACACTTCGAGCCTTTCGACCCGGAGCTGATAATATCCGACTTCGAGCCTTTTAGCGCCTGGTGGGCCTGGCGAAACGGCATCCCCTTCATCAGCATCGACCACGAGCACGTCCTGACCCTCTGCAGGCTCGAACACAAGGCCGAAAACTGGTTCTCCCGTCTGACCGCCGAGACCATAACCAGATGCCACTACGTAGGCGCCGTCTCTTACATCATCATAAACTTCTTCAAGGCCCCACTGAGGATCGATTCCGCCGTCCTCGCCCCGCCCGTTGTCAGGCCCGTCGTTACCGAATTGAAGCCAACGTCCGGCGAGCACATCCTGCTGTACTCCACTATCGGAGAGAACCACAAGCGTCTGCGCGACCTGCTCAGCAAATTCCCCGCTCACAAATTCTCCATCTACGGCTTCGATAAGACCCTCGGCAGCGGCCTCGACTATAAGAACTGCACCTTCAAAAAGCGCTCCACCGAGGGCTTCTTAAACGACTTAGCCTCCGCGCGAGGCGTAATCGCATCGGCAGGTTTCTCACTACTTAGCGAGTGCCTCTATCTAAAAAAGAGAATGCTCCTCCAGCCCGTCGTCGGCCAGTACGAGCAGGTCATAAACGCCCACTACATAGAGAAGCTCGGCCTGGGTATTTCAGCCAAAGAACTCGACGAGCCGGCCATAACCCGTTTCCTTCACGAAATCGACAAGCCCATCCCCGACGACGAAACAATCCTCTGGCCCAGCAACGAACAATTCTTCAAAATCCTCCAGCAACAATTAGACAACCTCGACACCCCTGTAAGTCTCGACTCGTCTTAGCCCGCATTTCTTATTGACCGCAGAGAGCGCCGAGAGCGCTGAGAAAAGCAAAATTGCATGTGCCCATTGGATAAGCAGTTGCGCCAATGTCTGCATCCAGGCAGGCTCGGATTCCATTGAGATCGTACTACGATGCGATAACGCACAGAGCCGTAAAGCGGCGCTAAGCTATTATATAGCAACATTCTCTGCGCGCTCCGCGTGCTCTGCGGTGAGAAGTACGGGTTAGAGCGTGTGTCATTCCCGCGAAAGCGGGAATCCAGGTGTTCTCGTGGCGTTTCTGGACTCCTGCTTCCGCAGGAGTGACATGCCATTATTTGTACAGGAATCAATAGTCCCGTCCCGCCCCCTCATCTCCACCCTAAAACCGCAGGATTGATAGGCAGCGAAATATCATCTTCCGTCCCAACCTTCCCATCCGGCCCCGGACTGATTATTTCCTTCCCCTCAACATCAATAATGTACTCATCCCCATCTTGGGCATTTCATTTACATTTCCTCCGCTGGTTTGGGTTTGCCTATGTATCCTGCGTCGATAGTGAATTGGATGATATTGCGTCCGAGTGGGGCTGCCTCCCTTGCTCCGGATTCGCCTCCTTCGACGAGGACCGCCATTGCAATGCTGCGGCCTTGACCGTCCGCGGCGAAGCCTGCGAACCAGGCGTTGGCCGGCTCCGTCGAACCGGTCTTGCCCCAAATCTTCACATCTTGCCTGGCGAAGTCGGCCAGGAAATCCTTGAATTGCTTGTTGGCGGTTCCATTCTCCTCATTGACCACGGCGCTCATTCCATCCCAG
>JAFGTU010000434.1 GCA_016933985.1 Sedimentisphaerales bacterium
CGTTGGCAAGGGCCACACTCAAGCGCGTGGAGAAGACGAATCGGCAGATTGTCGAATATACCGATCCGACGGGTAAGGTAGTCGAAAAAGAACGATACGATATAAACATCGTTGAAGAGGAAGGCAGGAGCTTGGGCGGGATGATTACGGTGCTGACTGAGGCGGTCAAGGGCCTGAATGAGAAGGTCGAGGCCGTGCAAGCGGAGAACGAAACACTCAAGGCTGAGATAGCTGCGCTCAAAGCCCAATGATGCAGGGTGCGGGTTGCTCTGTTGAAAGGCCCAGGATTTGTTCATGGGGAACGACGCTTTGAGATGCGCTGGGAACGACAGGTGGAGTATTGTTAGAGTGCATTAGTCCTGCTGCATTGCGTCTGTGAAGGTCTTTAAGTTGTTGGCCCATTTTCTTGCTTCGAGCAGTTCCACTTTGTCCTGCTTTACGAGCATTGAGAGGTGCTTTTCGAGTGTAAT
Source organism: Sedimentisphaerales bacterium (assembly GCA_016933985.1). GTDB lineage: Bacteria > Planctomycetota > Phycisphaerae > Sedimentisphaerales > Anaerobacaceae > JAFGCD01. Next base: position 471 of record JAFGTU010000434.1, read on the forward strand.
CATTTTTTCATCGGGCCTGTTGCGGGTCTTTGTCTGCAGTTGGGTGTACATCTGCTCGATTTTTCCGGTTCGAATCAGGTTTGCGGTGGCGTAGTTGTTGTTGAGGATTTCCATCGCAATGAGTCGGCCTTTGCCGTCTTTTCTCGGGACGAGCTTCTGGCTGATGACGTACGCCAGTCCGAGGGATAGCTGATTTCGGACCTCAGCCTGGCGGCCGGCGGGGAAGTAATCGAGGATTCTTGTTATACTTCCCGTAGCGTCCCTCGTATGCAGGGTCGAGAAGACGAGGTGGCCGGTTTCCGCGGCCATCAGGGTCATCGCTATTGTCTCCGGGTCTCTCATTTCGCCGACGAAGATAATGTCCGGGTCCTCGCGCAGCATCTCTCGCAGGCCCTGTAGGAAGCTCTTTACGTCTTTGCCGACCTCACGCTGGGAGATGATCGACTGCTTTTGGCTAAGCAGATACTCAATCGGGTCCTCGATGGTTATGATTCTGGCGGCGCTTCTCTCGGCTATTCGGGTAATGAGCGAGGCGATCGTTGTTGATTTCCCGGCGCCGGTTACACCGGTGATAAGGACCAGGCCGTGCTTGCGCCCCACGATGTCTTCCCATGCGGTATTCGGGAAGCCGACCTCCTCGATTTTCGGGATGTCCAGCGACAGTGCGCGAATCGCCGCGGCCAGACCGTCGTTATCCACGAAGATATTGACCCGAAACTGGATGGATCCGAGGCGATATGAGCAATCGATGCTGCGCTGCGTATCGAGTTTCTGCAGTCTTTCTTCGGTTGTCAAGGGGTATATCAGCTTCTGTGCCACCTCTTGGGTAACGGGGGGGCCCTTGAGCCTTACCAGGTCGCCGTCTATGCGATAGGTGGGCGGGGCGCCGACCTTAACGTGCAGGTCCGAGACACGCATAGCGCCGTGCTCCTGGAAGTAGGCCAGCAGGTCGAGGAGGCTGAACTCTCCGAGTCCCGCGGCATGATAGACCTTTGCTGAAGCAGAGTATTGCTCATTCATCTACGACACCACCGAAAATCAACGAAAAAAACGCGATTCATACTGTCTTGCTCTGATTTCCCATATATCGGCATAATCGCATATCGGCACAAGCATTAGAAGCCAAAAAGGCGATTTTAGGGCCTGGGCTGCAACCGCGCTACCTTTTCTTATTATCGGCGATTAGCCAGTCCTGGAGGTTCTTCGCCAGGATTTGTGGGTCTTTGCATTCGATGATGTGCCGGATGATTGCAGGAGCGATTTTAAGCCTCAGCATCGCTTTTTCGGCCCTTTTCCAGAGCTGGCTCTTGCGGTCGGGCGTCTGGGCCAAATAGAGCTCGCCGACCAGCTCGCTGAGCTTTGCGAGCATTATCGTATCAAGATGGGCGTAGTAGCCCGATATTACCGATTTTTGATGGTCTGAGAGGTCTTTTCCGGGCATTTCGGCATCCTTATTTCCACACATTCGCAGTGCCGGGCGTCTTGGCGATACGGCTAGAACTGTCAACAATACCGGAAGGTTTTACCGGGAGACTTGCGATAAATCAAGTCGCAGTTATTATTACTGCGATTTTTGCTGGCCTTGTGTGGATTGGCGGCTATAATTTGCGGGAAGTACGGCTCGAAGGCCCCGCCAAGCCCCCAACTTTATGTTGGGGGGAGACTCGCAGGATGAACCTGGGGGCTTACGAGTATTTTGTCACGTGTAATTTTGTGCCTCAAAACCTGCGGTAAGACCGTAGGCTGAAAACTTGGCTCCACGCTTTGCGTGGGATTTTCACCAACAGATTCGAATTTGACAGAGTAGGAGATTATAAGAGCGAGAATGCTACGGAAGCTGCTGTACATTTTGATTCTTCTGACCGCAGCGTGCGGTCGGCTCTTGCGGGCGGAAGAGCCTGACAAAGCCGAGATACTTGCAGGGCAGGACCTGCAAATCACCGGCGCATCGGTAGTCAGCCATCGGTTGAGCAGCGGGGAGCATATCCTTGTATTCAAGGACGGGTTGACGATGTCTATCGGCGCAAACCAATTCTCCAGCGGCAGCGCGGTGGTATGGCTCTATAGCAGACAAGAGGAATTCGTCGGCAAGGGCCGGGGCGGTTATACAGCAATAACGTACCTCGCCGAGGACATCTCGGTGCAAAAGGCCGCCACAGCCCTGACAACCGATCTGCACCAGGTCGCGACCAGGGACGGGCGGGGAATGGTCGTCTGGTTCACCGTGAGCGGGGAGGTGTTTGTTTCGGCGGACAAACGAGAGGTCGCAGATCCGCACGGCGGCGAGCTTTATACAAGAGCTGTTATTGCGCTGCGAGATGCCGGGGTGGGAGAGCAGATTGTCAAGGCTGCGAACTTGCCGGTTCCCAAGCCCCCTGAAAAAGTCGAAACCGTGAAGCCTGGGGTCGAAGAGGCCAACGAGCCGCCGAAGTTCCGATATCCGCCAAACATATCGCCGGCCGGCGACCAGCCTTTGAGATTCGAATCGACAAAGACGCCCGGCGTCGTAACGCTGATTAGCAGGTTTTATTTGTGGCAGAAGCAGGATGAAAAGGGCGGTTTGCTGGAGCTGCAGGCGGACTACGCGGTTGTGTTCTTTTCCCTCGACCAGACGGACCCAAACAAGGAGCAGCCCAAGGCCGAAGATCTGCTGGCTATGGGCGCGGCCAAGGGCATTTACCTCTCCGGTGACGTCTTGATGACGAGGGGGCAGCGAACGATTCGTGCCGACGAGCTCTATTACGACTTCGAGCAAAACAAGGCCATCGTTGAGAATGCCGAGATGAGGAATTTCATTCCCACCGAGGGCATCCCGATCTATATCCGCGCCAAAGAGCTAAGGCAGGTTGCGGAGAACAAGTTCAGCGCCGAGGATGTCACGGTAACCACGAGTGAATTCCATAAACCGCAGCTCTCGCTTGACGTAAAGAGCATGAGCATAACCGATACGACCCCTGCCGACGCGCAGGAGGGCGGCGTGACCAAGAGCAGCTATGACGCCCGGATGCGAGACGTTAATTTGAAGGTCTATGACATGACGGTCCTGCATTTGGATCGTATGCGGAGCAACCTGGAAAGGCCCGATACGGCGCTCAAGAGCGGGCACTTCGGCCAGAACAGCCGGTGGGGGTATATGCTTGAGACGCGATGGTATCTTGCCAGAATTCTGGGTCTCCAGGAGCCCGAGGGCACCGACAGCACGCTTGCGGTGGACTATTACAGCAAGCGCGGCGTGGGAGTCGGCATAGAGGTCGAGTACGTGCGAGAGAACTACTTCGGAAGAGTCATCGGGTACGTGATCAACGACAAAGGCGAAGATCGGCTTGGCAGGAACGCGGCCCGCAAGAATCTTGAGCCTGATCGCGAGCTGCGCGGTCGGTTCCTCTGGCAGCACAGGCAGTACCTGCCGGACAACTGGCAGCTTACCGGCGAAATCGCCTATTTGTCCGATGAGAATTTCCTCGAGAGTTACTATCGCGGCGAGTTCAACGTGGGCAAACAGCAGGAGACCCTGCTGCATCTGAAGCGCATCGAGGATAACTGGGGCCTCTCGTTCCTTTCCAAGGTGCGAATAAACGACTTCGTTAGCCAGCTTGAGGAGCTGCCTACGGTTGAGTTCCACCGGACGGGCCAATCATTTTTTAACGACCGTCTGACGTTCTACAGCGATAACCAAATCAGCCGGTTCCGGCAGCGTTACGCCTCATCCTCGCCGCCGGCAGGCCCACAGCAGTTCTTTACATTCGCGACGACGCGGAACGAGGTTGATATGCCGTTTTCTCTGGGCGCGGTGAAGGTGGTTCCATTTGTAGCGGGCACGGCGGCGTATGAAGACAGGATGGGATTCTACAGAGAGATCGACGGGACAACGGGCGCGCGTGAGGACGACGTTTTTTACGGCGAGACGGGTGTTCGCATTTCGCGGCAGCCGTGGTGGAGGGTGTATCCGGGCGCCAAGTCGCGATTGCTGGACGTGGACCAGTTGCGTCACATTGTGAGGCCGCATATAACAGCCGTTAGTTACCATGAGGGCGAATCGGTGATTGAGCAGCGCGATGTTGTTAACCTCGGGTTGTCTCAAAGGCTTCAAACCAAGCGCGGCACGGGTGAGCAGCGCCGAACGGTGGACTGGATGCGGCTCAATACGGATGTTACATTCGTCAACAACGACGGCAGCGCCTCGGCCGGCGCCGACCAGTTCATCTGGAACAAGCCGTTCATACCGATGGTTAATACCTCCAGTATGAACGTGCCGCAAAGAGACAGGCGCAGCAGCTCGATGTACGGCGTAAGGCGCGATTACGTCGGCGCCGATTATACGTGGCGAATCAGCGATACGACGGCAATACTGTCGGATATGAATTACGACCTGCAAAGCGGGGTCGTGCAGCAGTTCAATATTGGCTTCTCGCGTATGCGGTGGCCCGATTTGAGCTATTATGTGGGCAGCAGATACTTAAAACGCATTACTATAATGGACCCGAGTCCCCCTTATACGAAACTGCAGGAAGGCTCAAACGCATTTGTATTTGCGATTACCTACGTGCTCGACCCTCGATACACGGTTGTTTTCTCGCAGCAAATCGATTTTGACTACGGGGCAACGGTAGGCAGCGAAATCAGCCTGATAAGGCATTATCACAGGATGTACTGGGGCCTGACGTTCCGGGCGGACGAGTCGCTGGACGAACGGGGAATCGTATTCAGTATATGGCCGCAGGGTGTTTCAGATCTTGGTATCGGGCCGAGGCGATATATGAATTTGGGGGACTCGGCAGGCGGTTATTAGCAGGCAATGAGGGTTTGCGGACAATCGCCGGGCGAATTCGCAGGACGGAGCTTGGCCGGAATCGCAGATTATGCTATGATGTAAGGCGTATGGCCGGCTGCCGCGGGATACAGTTGTAAAGTGAAAGCTTTATGCAGTCGATTATGAATGAGTGATTGTTGTCTGGGGCATCGGGCCGGGGTAATTTTTCACTCTGGATATTTCTGAAAAGCAAAAGGAGATTGTTTTATGGCGTTGGTCAATACCAGAAAAATGTTTGAGATGGCCTACAAGAACGGCTATGCGGTCGGCGCATTTAATGTGAACAATATGGAGATAACACAGGGGATCATGGCCGCCGTGGCCGAGGAGAAGGCTCCCGTAATCCTGCAGGTCTCTCGCGGCGCCCGCGAATACGCCAAGAACAGCTATCTCAGGGCGATTATCGACGTGGTTGTGGCGGAGAATCCCGATATTCCCGTTGCGATAAATCTCGATCACGGCGACAACTTCGAGACGTGCAAGCAGTTCGTAGATGACGGTTTTACGTCGATAATGATTGACGGGTCGCACCTGCCGTTCAAAGATAACATCGCAGTAACCAAGAAAGTCTGCGAATACGCCCATCCGCGCGAGGTTGTGGTGGAGGCCGAACTCGGGCAGCTCGGCGGCATTGAGGAAGACGTGGTCGGAGTTGAGGACGTCGCCAAGCACATAGCCGATCCGGACCAGGCGGTGGAATTTGTGGAGAAGAGCGGGTGTGATTCGCTGGCGGTGGCCTGCGGAACTAGCCACGGCGCATACAAGTTCAAGAGCGAGCCGAAGCTGGCCTTCGACGTTCTGCAGGAGATAGGCGAGAGGCTTCCGGGATTTCCGCTGGTGATGCACGGATCGAGCAGTGTCCTGAAGGAATTTGTCGATCTGATCAACAAGTACGGCGGTGCTATGCCCAATGCCATGGGCGTTCCGGAGGAGGCCGTCACCAAGGCTTCAAAAATGGCAATCTGCAAGGTGAATATCGACACGGACCTCCGCATGGCGCTGACGGCAAAGATCAGGCAGGTCTTCGCCGAGAAGCCGGGCGAATTCGATCCTCGCAAGTACCTGGGCCCGGGCAGGGAGGCCATCAAGGCAATGGTGAAACACAAGCTGCACGTGCTCGGATGTGCGGGCAAGGCTGCCGAGTGTTCCTGACAAAACGAGAGTTTGTCAGGCGAACAGGGTTTGACCCTCAGGATGAACCTGGGGGCTTGGGATTTGGATAGTTAAGGAGTCAATCTTTGTTGCCAAAGACGCCCGAAAACATTCTTCATAAAGTCAAAGAAACGTACGTCGTTTGGCTTGCGTTGCTTGCAACGGTGGTTTTTTCTTCGAGCGCTTGTGCATTTGCGTCTCGGCCGGCTGTGGTGAATCCGCGCGCAACAGACGTTAAGGCCCCCACACCCAGCGCAACCGAAGCTGATTCAATTGCCAAGGCCTGCGATTTGATTTTTCAGGGCAAGTTTGATGCGGCCGGGCAGCTTGTAAAAAAAGCAGCCGGCGCTGGCAAGCCCCAACAGCAATTGCTGGAGCAATTGGCCAAGATTATCGACCAATACGAAGCCATTTACAAGCGGCGTCAGTCGACGCGGGAGGCTGCGTACGCCAAGCAGTTGTCCGAGTTGGAGAAGCTGAAAAAGGCCGATGTCAACGACATCGGCGACGCGGACCCCAACGACCCCAACGACCCCAACGGTCTGTCCGGGGTGCTTCTGGTTATCAGTAAGGCCCGTGAATTCGCCGACGAAACTCAGAGGCAACGGCTTCTCGGCGACGAATTCGTTAGGCAAATGATACAAAAAGCGACGGACCGGGCCGCCAACTTCGAAGCCGAGGGCAAATGGCTCGAGGCATATACCAACTGCTACTACTGGCTCACCGCAATCGACCCGAACAACGAGGCATATTCTGATTATGCCGAACAACTCCTGGACAAGGCCCAGATTGCAGCTTCGTTCGAGGACAGCCCGTGTGAGACGAGTCAGGAGCGGTACCAGGGCATAAAGAAGGAGATGTTCGACCGGGCCGTTTATGCGCTTAGCGTCAACTACGTAAGCATGGTGAACTTCTACGACATGGCAAGCGCTGGGCTAAAACGCTGCAAGCTTCTTGCTGAGGTGATGGCAAATCTGGATTCCCAAAGCGGCAAAGACCCCAACGAGGCGCCGGGGGAAAAGAAAAACGGGACTTTTACGCCGCCGGACAAACAGAAGCTGATGGCGTGGTCCTCAGCCCTTGCGGGGGTCGAAGACGAGATGAAAGAAGGCGCCGCCGGCTTCGATAGGGCCAGGTTTACCGAGGTATTCGACAACGTGCTTAAGCTCAACAACACGATTGCACAGTTGCCCGAATCGGTTCTTATCTCGCAGTTCTCCGAGGCGGCGCTGGCTGCGCTTGATCCTTACACGGTGATGGTCTGGCCCAAGCAGGTGGAGGAATTCGAGAAGCTGATGATGAACGAGTTCACGGGCATCGGCATCGAGATCTCGAAACGCCAGGGCCGGTTGATCGTGGCAAGTCTTCTGCCGGACACGCCGGCCTATAACTCCGGGCTCGACGCCGGCGACACCATTGAGCTGGTGGACGGCGTGGAAACAAAAGATATGACGTTGATCTGCGCGGTCCACAAGATCACCGGGCCGAAAGGAACTGATGTTCAACTGACTATAAAACGCGCCGGTGAAGAGAAAACAATGAGTATTACGATCACCAGAGACAAGATAACCGTTCCGACGGTTCGCGGCCTGCAAAGAACAGAGGCCGGCAAGTGGCTCTATATGGTCGATGAACAGCAGAAAATCGGATATGTGAGGCTGACGAGCTTCTCGGGCGAGAGCTCGGAGGAACTGGAGAACGTGCTGCTTGAACTGGAGGCAGAGGGGTTGGATGGACTGATACTGGACCTGCGGTACAACACGGGCGGACTTCTGGATACTGCCGTTGAGGTGGCCGACAAATTCATCGACGGCGGGCTGATAGTCAAGACGCAGCCCGGGCCCGGTCTTGGTAAATGGCCTTCGTATTCCACCGCCCACAAGGCCAAGACTCATCCGAACTATCCGCTTGTCATATTGGTGAACAGCGGTTCGGCCAGCGCATCGGAAATTGTGGCAGGGGCCTTGGCCGACAAGGAGCATAAGCGGGCGATCCTCGTCGGAACGCGCACCCACGGCAAGGGCAGCGTGCAGGGAATAACTCACTATCCCGGCGGCGGCGCTCAACTGAAATACACGATGGCCTACTATCATTTACCTTCCAACCAGCGGGTGGAAAGTCAGGAGGCGATGAAGAAGCTGGGCAGGACCGATTGGGGCGTCGGGGTGAATGTCGAGGTCACGCTCAGAAGCGATGAGCTAAAGGAAATGATCGATATGCAGAGGGACAACGACGTTCTGGTTCAGGCCGGGCGCAACGGCACAAGTCCGGAGCTGAAGAAGCATACAATCGAAGAAACACTTGTCTCCGACCCGCAATTGGCCGTGGCGCTTCTGGTTGCCAAGAGCAAACTGATCCAGGCCCGGGCACTCGTGTCTTTTTGAGGTGGTAGTTTTGAGTGCTTAGTTGAGTTCAAAACTGAAACCTCAAAACCCAAAACTCATAACTCATAACTCATAAAGGGACTTACGTGAGCACGGCAGAAAAGGGGGCTATCTCGGGCGGGGCCGACAAGCTGGAGAGGCAGAGATTGCAGAAGCTCTCGGCCCTGCGAGAAGCGGGGGTCGATCCTTACGGAGGCAGGTATGAGGCAGTCGAGCCGGCTGAACAGGTCAAGGCAAGGTTCAAGGACGGCGACGACACGCAGCAGGCCAAATGTGCCGGTCGGATCGTTCTGCTGCGAGATATCGGCAAGCTGATCTTCATCACTCTGCGCGACAGCAGCGGAATTATCCAGATCGGCCTGAGCAAGACGCTCCTTGGGGAGAACTGGCCGCTCGCCAAGCTGCTCGAGCTCGGTGACATAATCGGGGCCTGCGGGCAATTAGGCAGAACCAAGACGGGCGAGATTACTATATGGGTGGCCGCGGATGGGTTGACGTTTCTGAGCAAGTGCCTTCGCCAGCCGCCGGAGAAATTCCACGGCCTGGCCGACGTCGATCAGCGCTACAGGCAAAGATACGTGGACCTGTGGGCCAATCCCGAAGTGATGGAGCGGCTCAAGAACCGAAGCGCCATTATAGCCGCTATCCGTGAATGTCTCACATCGAAGGGCTTTCTCGAAGTTGAGACTCCCATGATGCAGACGATCGCCGGCGGCGCCGCGGCAAAACCATTCATAACCCATCACAACAGCCTGGATATGGATCTGTTCCTGCGGATTTCGCCCGAGCTGTTTCTAAAGCGCCTTCTTGTCGGCGGGATGGAGCGGGTCTTCGAGGTCAACAGGAACTTTCGCAACGAAGGGCTGAGCCGGCAGCACAACCCCGAGTTCACGATGCTCGAGGTCTATCAGGCGTACGCCGATTACAACGTGATGATGGACCTGACCGAGGAATTGGCCGGGCTTTGCGTCGAGAGATTCTGCCGGTCCGAGCAGGTGCAGTTCGGCGATATTATGATAGATTTTGCCCGGCCCTGGCGACGCGCCACGTATGCCGAATTGCTGAAAGAATACGCCGGCTGCGATATCGACGACATGCAGGCCGTCCGGGCGAAGGCCAAGAAGCTCGAAATCGAGCAAACAAACATGGACGATGTTGTGGTCGTCAACGAGGTCTTCGAGGCGGCTGTCGAGCACAATCTCATCTCGCCGACGTTCGTGATGGATTATCCGGCGCCGCTGTGCCCGCTGACTAAGCGAAAGGCGAGCGACCCGCGATACGCCGAGCGGTTCGAGCTGTTTATCGCCGGCATGGAGCTGGCCAATGCTTATACGGAGCTGAACGACCCGGCTGTGCAGGAAGAAAACTTCAGGATTCAGCTTAGAGGCCAGCAAGAGACTATGGCCACGATGGACAGTGATTTTATTGCGGCGCTGAAATACGGCATGCCGCCGGCAGGCGGGCTGGGAATCGGTATCGACAGGCTCGTCATGGTGCTGACCGGCGCATCGACCATCCGGGACGTTGTGCTCTTTCCGCTTCTACGGACCCAACCGGGGGACGGCTGCCCTTAGGCATACATCGGACAATACGTGACGGCGGATGCGAAATGCTGAAATTGTTTCTCTGGCTCAGATACTTGCGAAAGAGAAGGATAGTATTCCTGAGCATCGCGGCAGTGGCATTGAGCGTCTCGCTGTTGATGGTTATCGCCAGCGGGTTCACGGGCTTTATCAAGGCTTACGAGCAAATCGCCGTTGACTTCGTGGGCGATATTGTGCTGCAGCCGCCCAGGAAATTTCCGAATTACCCCGTTCTTCTCGATCGCCTGGAGCAGTTGGGCGCAGTCGAGGCCGCGGAGGCAACGCTTTCGGGGCAGGGAGTGCTGTATCTGGGCAAAGGCAACGTCCGTGCGGTCCATATCCAAGGTATCGATCTGGCGCGGGCGGCGAAGGTTACAGCCTTCAAGAGTTCGCTGCTGAAACAAAAGAGCTCTCCGAACGACCCGTCATTCAAGAGCCAAGACTCCAGACTTCAGACTCAAGAATCCAGACTTCAGACTCCGGAGTCTCGAGTCTTGTGTCCTGAGTCTTGTGTCTTGTGTCCTGGGGGATTTGTCGGAATCGCCGTGGTCAGAGAGCCGGACGAGAAAACCGATGAATATGACTTTGAAGCTGCCGAAGAAATAATCGGCAAGCCGGTCGTCCTGACTACCGGCTCGGTGATAGAGCAGAAGGATTCGGCTTCGCCCCCCGGCGAGACGCAATTTAGAAGAAGGACCCTCCAATTCACCGTGGCGGATATCATCTTCACCGGGTTTTATCAAGTCGATAAGAACTACATCTTCCTGCCTATTGAGCAATTGCAGAAGACCCTTTATCCGGAACAAGAGCCTGTCGCCGAGATGATTCAAATCAAGCTGAGCCTCGGCGCTGATGTCGAATCGGCGCAGGCGCAGATTCGCGGCGTCTGGGAGGGGTTTGTCGATGACCGGCTTGGCGGCGACCGTTACCTCAAGGAATTTGTTGATATTGAGACCGCTGTTGAGATGCAGAGCCAATACGTCGAAGAGATACGAAAACAGATGGGTCTCCTGCTGCTGATAATCGGGGTGGTAAGCGCCAGTGTCGTCGTGCTGGTATCGTGCATATTCTACATGATTGTCACCACCAAGCGCAAGGACATTGCGATTATAAAAAGCTGCGGGACCGCGAGCGGCCCGGTGGCGTGGATTTTTGTCGGATTCGGGGGCTGTGTGGGGATTATCGGCTCGGGCATCGGCGTCGTCCTCGGATGCGTTATCACCGAAAACGTCAACGGCATCGAGCGATGGATAAGCGTAGTCTCAGGCCTGAAATTGTGGAAGAGCAGCGTATATATGTTCAGCAGGATACCCAACGAGGTCAACTGGTTCTGGGTGCTCCCGATCGTGGCCTGCGCGATAGCCGCAGCCGCCATCGGGGCTTTGATACCGGCCATTGTCGCGGCACGGACAAACCCCGTGGAGATTCTCAGGTACGAATAGCGAATGTTGAAGTTGTATGTATAAACTTGTTCTGGCAACACGATATTTGTTGAAACGGCGGATCACTTATTTCGCGGTGTTGGCGGTTGCCCTGTGCGTGTTTATCGTTGTTGTTGTGATGACGGTGATGGCGGGCCTCGTCGGTGACTTCAAGCAGAAGAATCACGATTTTACCGGCGACTGTGTCGTCGCCAGCGAATCGCTGGTCGGCTTCCCATATTATGAGGATTATGTAAAGAAGCTGGAGGCAAGCAAGGTTGTCGAGGCCGTCTCCGAGGTGATAAGAAGCTACGGGCTTTTAAGTCCACAAGGCAAGGATGTAACCCGTGGAGTGGAAATTATGGGCCTCGACCCGGCCAGGCACAGTCGGGCAACTGGCTTTGGCAATACGTTGCACCACCGCAGAAACGATATTCTCAAGGCGTTTGTGCCGAGCTACGACCCCAATCTTCCGGGCTGCGTATTGGGGATTGATTTGGCTTTGGAGCGCGATTCGAACGGCAGATATGCTTACGATTCCAGTCCCAGCCGAATAGGCTTTCCCATCAGTTGCTTTCCACTGACCGCCAGAGGCGCGCTGGCGGGGGCGGGGACCGCGCTGGCCAATACGAAGACATTCTACTACAGCGACCATTCGCATAGCGGCTTGGCCAGAGTGGACGACTCGATTATCTACCTGCCCTTTGCCGAGGCCCAGGCGCTTTGCGGGATGGGCGGCGAGACCAAACGTATCAATGCAATCCACATAAAATTCAAGCCTGACGTTAAACTCACAACCGGATGCGAAGAAGCCAGACGCCTGTGGAGTATATGCAAGTCCGAAAAGGCCAACGAGAGCCAGGCCTACCTGCTCGATACCGTTACAGTTCAGGACTGGAAGCTTTACAGACGCGAGCTGATCGCCGCAATGGAAAAAGAGCAGATGATAATGGGCGTGATGTTCGGATTCGTGGGGATTGTAACCGTCTTCATTGTGCTGGTTGTCTTCTACATGCTCATCAGCCACAAGAGCAAAGACATCGGGGTGCTCAGAAGCATCGGCGTTTCCGGCTTTGATATTATCGAGCTGTTTGCCGGCTTTGCCCTTATGGTTGGGCTGGCCGGTTCGTGCCTCGGCGTGCTGGGAGGGTGGCAATTCCTGCTGAGGATCAACTCGATAGAACGATGGCTTTTCCAGCACTTCGGATTTCAAGTATGGGATAGGACCATGTTCGCCATTGGTGATATTCCCAGCGAAATAAGTCCGAGAGTCCTAACGGTGATAGTCCTTTTGGCGATAGCAGCGTGCCTGATTGGGGCATTAGTGCCGAGCTGGCAGGCGGCCCGACTAAAACCGGTGGAAACCTTACAGGTGAACCAGTTATGAGTAATAACGACGTCATACTCAAGGCCGAGCGGCTCGATAAATCTTATCGGATGGGCGCCACAAGGGTCGATGTCCTTAGAGGGCTCGACCTGACCGTCAAGAGGGGCGAATTCGTGGCGATAATCGGGGCTTCCGGCAGCGGCAAGAGTACACTTTTGCACATATTGGGGGCATTGGACAAGCCTGATAAAGGCGCTGTCAGCTTCGAAGGGCGGATATTGGGTCGGCAGAGCGGACGCGAGCTTAACAGATTTCGCAATAAAATGGTGGGCTTTGTCTTTCAGTTCTATCATTTACTTGACGAATTGAGCGTATTGGAGAATGTCTTTCTGCCCGCGATGGCCTCGAAGAGCGTTCTCGGCTGGTTGGGCTGTCGGCGACGGGCGAAAAGGCGGGCGATGGAATTGCTTGTGCAGCTCGGACTCGGCGAAAGAGTCAAACACAAGCCGTATCAGCTCTCCGGCGGCGAAAGGCAGAGAGTGGCAATCGCACGGGCGCTGATGAATGAGCCTAAACTGCTTCTGGCCGATGAGCCGACGGGAAATCTTGACTCGGCGACGGGAAATGGTATCTTGGACGTCTTTGACAAATTGAACAAGGCCGGCCAGACGATAGTAATGGTAACGCATGACGACCGAATCGCGCAGCGGGCCGGTCGGATAATTACGTTGGCCGACGGCAAAATAAGAAGTTAGCCACAGGCAGGAATAATATACGACATATACGAGGATTTATCATGGCTCTTAAGATTTGGCTCGACGGCAAGCTGGTGGACCATGCCGACGCGAAAGTATCGGTTTTCGACCACGGTCTGCTCTACGGGGACGGAGTCTTCGAAGGTATTCGCGTCTATGGCGGCAGGGTCTTCGAGCTCGAAGCCCATCTGCGCCGGCTGTACGAGTCGGCTAAGGTAATCCGCCTCGAAGTGCCAATGGGCAAGAACGAGCTGGTCGCGGCAATCAAGAAGACCGTTGAGGCCAACGGCATCGTCGATGGGTATATCCGCCTGCTGGTTACGCGAGGCGTCGGGACTCTGGGCCTCAATCCCTTTCAGTGTAAAAACAGCAGTCTGATAATCATTGCCGACAACATTCAGCTTTATCCGGAAGAGCTTTACGAAACGGGCATGAAGATAATCAGCGCCACGACGGTTCGTAATCACCCCCTGGCGATTCCGCCCCAGGTCAAGAGCATGAACTATCTGAACAATATCATTGCGAAGATCGAGGCGCTTGATAACAACGTTCCTGAAGCGGTTATGTACAACCACGAGGGATACGTTGCCGAGGCGACGGGCGACAATGTCTTTATCGTCAGGGACGGCGTGATCTACACTCCGCCGGTCGAGGCAGGAGCCCTCGAAGGCATAACACGAAACCTGGTCATCAGGCTGGCAAGGAAAGAGAACCTCGAAGTCGTCGAGAAGAACCTGACAAGATGCGATCTATACATCTGCGATGAGTTCTTCCTCACCGGCACCGCCGCCGAGGTAATCGGCATAGTTGAGATTGACGGCAGAATAATCGGCGACGGCAAGCCGGGACCGATCACAAAACGGCTAAGAGAGAATTTCTTCGAATACGCCCACGCCGGCCGCAAGTAGCCGAGCGTTGAAAGAATTCAAAAGAAGGGCCGGCCCATATAGAAGCCGGCCCTCTTTATTTGAGTTCGGCCGGCATCGGCTGTAACTTTCTGGCCGAGGAAAAAACGTTTGGGGATTTGAGGGGGAATTTGTTAGAATAGCGCATCGGAAAGCCCGGCTGGAGTTACGATGCCTGCTAATCTGACACCTGAATATTTGAAGGCTGACCAGTGGTTTCGCAGCGCTACGACCAACGAGGAGAAAATTCTGGCGCTGGAGCAGATGCTGCGCGTGATCCCCAAGCACAAGGGCACGGACCACATGCGTGCGGACCTCCGCAGAAAACTCAGCAGGTTCAAAGACGCCGGCGCGCAGCAGAAGAAGGCCGGCAAGCACGTGGACGTATTCCACGTGCCTCGCGGCGGTTCGGGGCAGGTGGTTCTCATCGGGATGCCTAATTGCGGGAAAAGCTCGATTGTCGGGGCGCTAACCAGCGCGAAGGTGCAAGTTGCGGATTTTCCGTTTGCGACGGCCGCCCCGGTGCCGGGGATGGCGAAGTTCGAGGATGTTCCCATCGAATTGGTCGATATGCCGCCAATCACCGCCGACTACAGCGC
>JAFGTU010000435.1 GCA_016933985.1 Sedimentisphaerales bacterium
ATCGCTATCGGCAACGGCAACTATACCGGCGACGCATCCTGGGGCGTTTTCGGCGCGGCTTTCGCCCCGGGTGAGGTTCCGCTTGACCCGGGCAAGACATACGCTATCGAATTCGAATCGATCGAGAATTACGATACGCTGCACGGTTTCGTGAATATCAAGGGGCAGGTCAGCGACGACAAGCCCGGCTTCAATCCGTATAGAAAAGTCCCGCCCGACAATTATGAGCGCGGAACGGCATATCGAAAGTGCACCGACAGGCAAGACTTCGACCTCGATATGCAAATCGTCGAGTACCGATCCGGTGCCAAAGATTTTCATTAGATCGGTGGAAAAACTCGCGTTTATCAGCGAATACAGTTATGGTGGAATAATACGCGTACCCAAAGGGGCGTGTGTTAGGGGCTGTTAGCAAATCTGCAAGTAGTGAAAGGAGTATTTCAATGAGAAATGTTCTTGTACTGTGGGCGGTTCTTTTGATGTGTGTGGCGTTAAGCTCGTGCAGCGGTAATCGGCCGGAGAAGGCCTTTATGGGCACATGGAAAGGACAATACGACGGAGACCCCATTGAACTGTCGTTCATGGAGAATGATATCTGGGTTGTGAAGACATCCGATGAGACCTCGGCGGGAACGTGGAGCATCGACCCCGATGGCAGTGCAAGGCTCAGCTATGAGGACGGCAAGGCCACCGCCAAGCTCACCAACGACGGCAGGATCGTCGTACAGCCGGAAGGCGAATCGAACGCCGCGGTGCTTGAAAAGGTGCCCGAGAAGAAGTGAAAACCGCGCTGCGCAGAAAAGCGAGCGGCGCCCGACGAGAATGAATAGACCGCCAGGCGGCGGTGAGCCTATGACTAGTGCCGGCAACAAACAGGATGAGCATTATATGCTCGAAGCAATCAAGGCTGCTCAGATTGCCGAGGAGAATGGGGATGTTCCGATCGGGGCGGTGGTGGTTTACGAGAATCAGGTCATCGGGCGGGCTTATAATCAGCGAGAGCAGCTCAACGACCCGACGGCCCACGCGGAGATTATCGCTTTGACGCAGGCGGCGGCCTATGTAGAAAGCTGGCGATTACATGGCTGCACGATGTATGTTACATTAGAGCCGTGCGCGATGTGCGCCGGGGCGCTTGTTCTGGGTCGGCTGGATAGACTGGTCTATGGCTGCGACGACCCCAAGGCCGGGGCCTGCAAAAGCCTCTATAATATCGTCCAGGATGAAAGGCTGAATCACAGGCTGGAAGTGACATCCGGCGTCCTGGCCGATGAATGCGGCGAATTATTGCAGCGATTCTTCCAGTGCCGAAGGTCCGACAACGGCCGATAGCTCAAGTCTCCCGGCGTCTCTGCCGTCGAAACCAATGCGAGCAAGAGAAGAGCACCGTCGTTCTATTGCACCTTGACCTTCTGCGGTTTTTTCTTGCCTGACTTGCTCTCTTCGAGACCTTCTATCTTCGCATCAAGAAGAGAACGAAGAGCCATCAGCTTCTCTTTACGCGCAGCCTTGAGGTGTTTCTTGGCCTGCTCGGGGATGAAGTCCAGGAACAGGTCCCAGAAGTTTCGCTCGACATCAAGCATCGCGTTGACCAGGTTCACAACTTTTTCTCGTTTTTTTGCCATTTTTACTCTCCTTTAATAAAGCTAATCCTCAGTTCATTCTCCTCTAACGTCGCCTTTCCAACCTCCAGCAGACACAATGTCGCGGGCAGCAGTATCTCTCTTCGGTAGTTTCCTATCCGGACGGTCAACTGGTCCTCATTCCTCAAGATGTCGAGTCCGCCTTTCTTGACGAAAGGCAACTGCAGAACCAGGACATATCCATCTTGTCCCTTGATGATTTGCTGAGGTTTCTGATCGTAATAGACTTTGACCGGGTCGTCGTTGCCGTAGATATCCGCACCGAGACGAGCGAGCTGCTTAGCCCCGACAATTTCCGAGCGCATCAGCTTGCTTTGCAGCACCGGCAGCGGCGAGAATACACTCTCGACCTTTGCCATGTACTTGCTTTGTGTCTTGCGCCAGGTCGAGAAATATGCGTCGGTCACCTCATCGGGCAAAATCCTGTTGGCCACCACGCAATCCACGGGATAGCCGTATAGACTCAAATACGTATATGCCCGTTGCGTCTCCTCCAGGATAATCTTTTCGGGATTCAGAACGATCCGGACCGATGTGCTCTTCGGTTCCGACAGCAGGTCCTTCAGGGCATCGATGTTGTCGAACAGCTTCTGGATTGAGGCATAGACCTCGTCGTCGGGAATGGGGATGGTCAGGATAGTCTTCTTTCGCATCGACCTCAAGGTCTTGGCCACCTTCCTCTCGACGGGGAATATCTTCTGCATCCACCAGTGTGCGACCTCCGGAAGGCTAAGGAGCCTGAGCGTCTGGCCCGTCGGCGCGCAGTCCACAATAACGCAGTCGTATTGGCGCGATTCCTTGGCGCGGTGGATGTGCAGCAGGCCGAACAGCTCATCCATACCCGGCAGAACCGCCATCTCCTCGGCCAGAATATCCTCAACGCCGCGAGACTTGAAAAAAGAAGCGATATATTCCTGGACTGTTTTCCAGTTCGTCGCAATCTCCTCAAGTACGTTGACCTCCTGCGCCCAGAGGTTATCGGCCACCTTCGTGGGCGCATTGCCGAGCCGGACGTCAAGGCTGTCGCCCAGGCTGTGAGCGGCGTCCGTGCTGACGACGAGCGTTTTATGCCCCAGTTCCGCCGCACGCATCGCGCTGGCAGCCGCGACGGTCGTCTTGCCCACGCCGCCCTTGCCTGTGAACAGTATTATCCTCATCCTCGTTCCTTCAGACTATACTATCCCGACTTAATGCGGGCTTCAATCGCCGACTCCATACCAGGATAACTATTCCGAAAGCCGTATTCATCGGTCCTTCGAACAGAATCCAGTATAGCGGCAAGCCTTCAACAACGTCAATCGCGAACAGTACTGCCCCGAAGAGGATAACTGCTGCGCCAAGATAGCACAGGACCAGCCGATGCCGATATAGGTCGAACGACACTGTCCACAGAAGCCCTCCGAACAGGGCATAGAACATCGATGCCGACCGCGCCAGATACCCGACAATCGGCTCACTCGGCAGGTCTCCCATTCCGAGCCAGCCGTGGATCGCGTTCATCCACGAATAGGGCATAACCACCGCACCGACAGCGAGCAGTCCTGCGCTGCCGATTATCCGCAGAAACAGCTTCAAGAATTGTCCGTGCTTGGTCATTTCTCGTGGCATCCTTTCATCCTCATGCTCATCGCGTCGGCATGATCAAGCGCCTCAAGATGCAGGCCGAGGCTGCAAGAGCCTACTGCCGGCCGAACCAGAATATGTACGCCGGCCTCATCGCGCAGCCCACCAATAACAGGACGAACCACCAAACGGATATCTCCATTATCTGAGGCGCCAGCTTGGCTATGATAAGGGCAAAGAACATCGCAGCGCCCTGAGCCAGTTTCAAATCCACAATACCAAACTGCTTGACCCGCAGATCCATTTTTTCGAGGAATTCCATCTTGAAGTCTCCTTTCTACTGTTGTTAGGCGACATACGTTAGTGCGCCATCCCGACAAGCTTTATCAGTATTCATCGGGTTGTACGTCGGCCGCTCTGTACTATTTCTTCCCGACCGCTTCGCTTAGTTCGACGATTCGAAGTTCCAGTCTCTTTATTTCCCGTTTGATGCTGTTTTTGTGCAGCATTTCCCAGGCGAATATCTTCATCAGGCCGATCACATGGACGCAAATGATAAAAATCGCCGCAAGCATTATTTGCGACTTGGTCTGGTCGCTCATTCTGTATATCATAGTCCGCAGTTGCTCCTGAGCGGTTCATTATTTTTCCGAGAAATCCGGCAAATCCCTGCTTCGGGACCAAGAGTGCAGATTGCTTGTTGCAAAGGTGCGGCTTTGCCGATATATTAGCACCGCCGACGCCGGAGAGGTGTCAGAGTGGCTTATCGAGCAGTCTTGGAAAGGCTGTGTAGGGCTTGTCCTTACCGCGGGTTCGAATCCCGCCCTCTCCGTTTCATTATCTATGCTAAATCCACGTTGCGCGAAGACTTGCCGATAACGACTTAGCCTGCACATTAAGAATCAAGCTAAGAACAAACCTGTTTTTTCGCAACTTGGGACTTAAACAGCACACCTGTGCTGCGCTTCACGCCTTCCAGGGCACGTTAGCCGAATCCATCGTCTTGCAGCACGCTCAACGCAATCCGCTCAGGCCTGATTTCGGCTTAGAAAAGCCGCTCCCGTCCAAAACCGACAGGACTCGCGTTTATAATATCCCATAAACAGAATGTCTCATCTCGCAAGTTCCGGCAGTAACCTTGAATTACCAAAACAGAATTGGTAACATATCGAAAAAGCAGCACGGCGATGCAGGTGAGCAAGAATTCACCGTGTCATTCCGGAATTTCCGGTTCTTCGGAATTAATCGAGTGTTGCGGATCTTCAGGACTTCAAATGATGGCGAAGATAAATGTCAGGGCAACATTGTTGGCGATTCTGCTTGTTCTCATATCGCTGCTCTTTCTATACATCCGAATACCGCGCAGCGCGCCGGCCTCTTCCCAGGCAGTCGGGACGGTTTTCGCAGTGTCCTCGTTCATTTTTCTCATTTCGGCGCCTTGTTTCTATTTCGTATTCAAGATGCTGCTCGGCGAGTTTATCGGCCTGCTGTTCCTGGTCTTTTATGTCATCTTGAGCGTATTTCCATACAAAATATTTTACGGATCGGCAATAAATCTAAACAGTATGTTTTTTTCCCCGGTCCCCAGAACAGTGCTGGGAATAGGGGGGGGCTGGATTGTCATTTTCTATTTCGTGATCGCGCTATCCGCCGTATGCGGTTATTGGTTTTACAAGACCGGCAAGTTTTTCCCCTCCATTCAGAAGAGGAAGGCAATCATTTTCTGCGTATTGTTGCTGGCCGCACTCATACAAATATGCCCGAGGCTCGGAAAGAACGCCCCCAAGAGCATGCAGGCGAATATACGAAAGGCCGATACCGCCAAATTCGGGCCCACCAGTAAGTTCTTCGGCTTCGATACAGGGGGATTCGACCTCTGGCAGCACATCGGGCCGAGCGGAATGTTCAAAGGGGATTTCAGGAAGTGCGACGGCTTAATTAATCGCAGGGGACTTGGCCCTTATTGTTATTCCCTCGTATCGACGTATTTTCATCCCTATTACGCTGCAATTATTGTCAACGGTACGTTTTACTTTCTGATTATAGTATCCGGCTATCTCCTGGCCAAACACTTGGGCCTGAGCGAGGCTGTTAGTATTCTGTGTGCAATTCTCCTGGCCGCGAACTATCATATCCTCTTTTTCACAGCGGTGCCTTATTTCTACATAACTTATTTTGCGTTCATAATCCTGATTCTTTTGCTTCTGTTCAAAATGCGCTTATTCGAGGACCCTACGAAGGTCGGGGACCAACTGTTCTTTTGCAGCGTGCTCGCATGCAGCGGCCTGACCTACGATCCATACGTGTTTACCGGCATTCTGTTTTTATGGGGGTTGTTCCATGTCTTTAGAAAACCGAACACGCAGCCCCGGAGATTTCTCCGTATCACGGCACATACGCTAATCCTTGCAGCAATCCCGATACTCGGCCAAAAAGCATGGGAAATGCTTTTGCAGATGCATAACCTGCAGGGCAGGGACGTCAATATACAGTCCAGAAGCGACGTGTTCAGCAGGCTGGTTCAAATTCCGGGGCAGATATATACGCACTTTTGGGCCTACGGAGCCCTGGTAAGTCGCAATATTATCAGAATAGTCGTGGAGAACCCCGTATTGCCGGCAAGAGACCTTCTTAAAGACTCGGCCCCTGAAGTATCCGCACTCTTTGAAAACTCCATTGAGTATTGGTCTTTGCTTGGGTTGCTTGGCGTCTTTTCGTTCTTTGTCTGGCTGCCGCGATACATAGACAAAGAACATCGAGGGGGGCTTTATGCGTGTTATATCAGCAATTTGAGTATTTCGCTGATAAGCTCGTTGGTTGCCGCCATTCCACCGTTGATGACATACGGCTGGATGTTTCTAAGCCCCTCAAGAACCAATAATGCATACCCGGTTCTCATTCTGGCGCAGGGTATAGGCATATATCACATAACGAGATTCTGCTGCTGCAAAGCCGGTATCAGCAGGCAGACGGAAGTCGCTGTCATTGTGGTTGGGGTTTGCATCTATCTGCTGTCGTTTGTGCGGCTGTGTTTTGGCGTGCCGGGCTGAGATATATCTCCACGGAGCGTTTGACGCCATGCCGGGCGCGCACTATAATCACTCACAAGTTACGGTATTTTGAAAGTAAGTGGTGGTAATTGAGTATTCTTTGCCGACGGAGAATTTATGCTGGCCAATGCGACGGTAGCCGACATCTTACGGCCCTGTGAAAAGAGATATGCCCTTGTTTATGATCTGGCCCTCATTATTGGCGGGTCTCTGCTTATTGCCGTGTCTGCTCAGATTGCGATAGGCTTTCCCGTCCCGATCACGGGCCAGACTTTCGCAGTCTTGATGATAGCCGCTCTGCTCGGTTCCCGCCGGGCCGTCGCATGCGTGCTGACTTATTTAGCCGAGGGCGCCGCAGGCCTCCCCGTCTTCGCCCAGGCAAATGCCGGGCTTGTCGTCTTTCGCGGCTTCACCGCCGGGTATCTCGTCGGCTTCGTCGTCGCAGCATTCGTCGTGGGCCTGCTGGCCGAGAAGGGATGGGACCGAACATTTGGCACGACCGTCCTCGCGATGCTCATAGGCAACATCATAATCTACGCCTTCGGCCTGACCTGGCTCTCTTGCCTGATAGGCGTAAGAGACGCGATAGCAGGGGGGCTCTATCCATTCATACCGGGTGACATTCTCAAGACGGTATTGGCCGCGGTGATGCTTCCATCAGCCTGGAAGCTCCTCGCTCCCTCCAAACCCGCCGATCCAAAGAGCCAATCCCACACTTGCCGGTCTTAACCATAAGGGCAAATACCACACCCGCTACCACTGACAACAAGCGCTGCTGCGTGCAAACGCGCACAGCAAGCGGAGGCACACAGACAGCATCATGGAAAAGCTCCCCGGTAAAACCGCGTCCCAAAAAAGATGGGCTGGGGGACGCGGAGGGAGAGAGGAGAGGAAATACCCCCAACCCACCATAGACTTAATTATACCACCTCCAGGCGCAAGAAAGCAAGACTTTTTCGGCAAATTCTCAATATTTTTTTGCCGTGGTTTTTCACCGCCACAGGCCGATTATTATAGGCAGTTTTGGCCTTGCACGGGGCCTCATTTTTGAGGATTTCTCGCAACGGCGTTTTGGGAGTCGAGAGTTACCGTAATCAATTGGTCGGGCTTGATTCTGTTGACTTTCTGCCTATACCCGCCTGCCCAAAAGATCTCCAGGTTGACAGGCTTAGAATGGCTGCCCAACCCGAAGTGCAGCATAATCTCATTCTGGTTGCCTTCGCCGGTGCCCGACTCCACCTGGCGAGTGAGTATCCTGCCGTTGTCCATGATTCTAACCTGGCTGCCGATTGCACTTCGATTGACAGTCTTGCCGTCACCGATGAGCTTCACCTTCAGCCAACTGTTATGATTCCCCCGGTTGACAAAGAGCTTCCCGCCGGTTGCAGGATCGAGGTCGCCGTCATTATCGAAATCCGCCCACGCAGCAGCCGAATTGTCCGGCTCCAGCCCGAGCTTCCTGCTGCGTTCCTCGAAAACAGGCTCCGCCCGTGTGGCACCGGACGATCCGGCAGAAAAAATAGACAGCCGGACTACCGCCACAACTGCCCGCCATAGGGATTCCGCACGATTTGACCTGTATTGAGTGTCCATGGCCGATATGCTACTGAATCCTCGCTTCGCTGTAAAAGCCGAAGCCCTGCATATAATCTGCAATTTCCCTGGACAAAGGAGCAAAGACCGAATATACTCGGGTGTTCTGAAAACAGCCCAGGCAGGCCCGTTGGATTTGCCTGTCTTGCCGATAAGGCCAGGCTCAAGAGAATACTTGGGGAATAGTGTAACGGCAGCACAAATGACTCTGGATCATTTAGTCAAGGTTCGAATCCTTGTTCCCCAGTTGCCCGCAGCCTGAATGAAGCTCACAGGCGCCACGGCGAACGCATGGGCCGGCTGAGCATCCGATTTGCCGTCCCGTCGCCGACGACCTGTTCGCCCTTCGGGTCCCACCGAATCGGCCGCCCCAAGATCATGGCAATATTGCCCAAGTGACACGGAATCGCGGAACGATGCCCCACTTCCACGGGCGATATAGTCACTGACCTGGTTCTGACGCAGTCGAGAAAATCCCGCCGATGCCCCTGTCGGTTATCGCCCGATGGTTTTGAAAGATGAATCTCATCGGGACCTATTCGTTCTTTGACCAGGTTCGCAGGCTCGGTCTTCAAACCGGCGCGCGTTATGTGCACCCAGCCGGCTTCACCGATGAAACGGACTCCCTGCGGTATATGGTTGTTGCTCGCAACTCGCATCGTCAGGCCGTCGGCGTATTTGCATTCGAAATCATAATCAGCCGCAGCATCCCAGAGCCCGTCTCCCGGGAAAATGCCCGTTCCCGCGACTTCGACCGGTCCCGTCTCATCGCATCCCATTCCCCAGTGTGCGATATCAATGTGGTGCGCCCCCCAGTCGGTTACCTGTCCTCCCGAATAATCCAGAATCCACCGGAAATTCCAGTGGCATCGCTTTTCGGTATATTCGGCCCAGGGCGCGGGACCGAGCCACATCTCGTAATCGAATCCTTGCGGAACAGGCTGGACCGGCTGCGGCTCGATCCGGTCAACTGTCGGCTCCGTGGGCGACTTGAATCCTGGACCGATCCCGACTTCCACTTTTTGCAGCCTGCCTACCCGATTATTTCGCACAAGCTCGCACCCAAACCGAAAGTGGGCGGTTGATCTCTGCCAGCTCCCCGTCTGCCAAACGCAGCCGTATCGGTTCACCTCATCGACAAGCACTCGGCCCTCAGCCACCGTTAGCGCCAAAGGCTTCTCGCCGTAAATATCTTTCCCCGCCCGAACGCCTTCGAGCGCGATAATCCCGTGCCAATGGTCCGGCACGGAAATGCACAGAGTATCGATATCGCTGCGCCCGATCAGTTCGCGAAAATCGTTGTACTGCGCACAGTCTGTGTTTCCGTAGTGCTTGTTAATCTCTTCAATAGCACTACGCCGCCGGGAGGCATCGACATCACACACCGCAACAATCCTGCAATCATCTTCCTGGAGAAATCCTTCAACATGCCGCATCCCCATGCTGCCCAGCCCGATCATGCCCATAGTCAGCCGCTCGCTGGCCGCGGCCTTGCCCGGAACCGAAGCCGGCACGATATAGGGCGATGCAATCGCTGCGACCGCGCCGCCGAGAAAAGTCCGTCGGCGAATTGTCTGCTCATTATTTCTCATATCTGCTCACAATGCCTAATTCTGAAGCCGTTTGTCTTTTTCGCAAGCACCTGTTATGCCGAGCGTCCGCCAATTGCGGAAGGCATCTGCTGAAAACGGCATCGCAAAGCGATTCCATTCATCGTGACCCTCCTGTCTGTCGTGCCTCGATCAACATCTTCATCCAGACTCCGACGTACTGGCCGTGGTCGTGATAGGTCCGCCCGCTAACGACGTTGCCGTCCACGACACACGGCGCATCGACGAATATTCCGCCACAGACCTCCAAATCGAACTTGCATTTTGGCACGGTCGCCATTCGCCGACCCTTAACGCATCCTGCGTAGGCCGGTATCTCCACCCCGTGGCATACGCAGGCGATAGGCTTGTTGCTCTCGAAAAAATGCCTCGTTATCCGCACGAGGTCGCGGTTGTATCGCGTGTATTCGGGCGCCCGGCCGCCCGAGAAGAATATGCCGAGGTACTCTTCGGGTTTGATGTCCTTAAATGCAATGCCGGCCTGGATAGTGTAGCCTTCCCACTCGCGAGTGACCATTCCATCCCAGTCGGGCGGAATCTCGTGCATCACCATGTGATATCGCCGCTTCTCAGGCCCGGCCACGACGGGCTCGAAACCGTCCTCCTGCAATCGGTAATAGGGATAAAGGGTATCAACCGTCTCAGTGGCATCGCCGACAATAACCAGCACCTTATTGCTCATAACAAGCACTCCAACTATGTCTTGCCTTCGACCCGGTCTAAAAGAATCAATTATCAATAGCAAATTCCGCGACGACCGGCGTATGATCGCTCGGACGCTCGGCCATTCGCGGCTCTCTGTCTATATAGCACGCCGTGCTCTTTTCCGCAATCGCTCGTGTGGCCATAATATGGTCCAGCCGCCATCCGAGGTTGTGCTTGAGCGGATTCCTCGCTCGATAATCCCAGAACGTGTATTGCCCGGCTTCTTTGCAGTGCATCCGGAACACATCGACAAATCCCCACTCCATAACCCTCTCCAAAGCCTTGTGGACTTCGGCATGGTAGCAGACGTGCCCCAGCAGACCCACCGGGTCATAAACATCTATCGCCGACGGCGCGACGTTCAGATCGCCGACCCAGATGACCGGATCGTTAGGCTCGAAATGTCTCTCGAAAAAGCTCAACAATCTGGCGAACCACTTGA
Source organism: Sedimentisphaerales bacterium (assembly GCA_016933985.1). Taxonomy (GTDB): domain Bacteria; phylum Planctomycetota; class Phycisphaerae; order Sedimentisphaerales; family Anaerobacaceae; genus JAFGCD01. The sequence goes on from JAFGTU010000435.1 coordinate 10,607, forward strand.
GCTTGTAGTCGAATTTCTCCGACTCAGCCAAATAACCCTGCGGGATATAAGTATTGACCACCGTTATCCCGCGGACCCGCCCGCATATCAGCCGGGCCTCGTCCCTCGGCTCATTCTCAAACCCGATTCGCACGTCCTTAATTTCGCCATTGCTGAAAATCGCCACGCCGTTATAACTCTTCTGCCCCCTGAACGCGTACTTATACCCTATCTCATCGAACGCATCGCCCGGAAAATCCGAATCCTGGACCTTCGTCTCCTGCACTGCAAGGACGTCCGGCTGGTTCTCCTTGAGCCACTTGACAACAATATCCAACCGGACCCGCAAAGAGTTGGCATTGAAACTCGCAATCTTCATTTTGTTCGTCTCTTCAGCCCGATGCGCCGCAAATGCCGGCTTTCCGTTTCACCAATTCGCTTGCCGAGGCAACTGCTGGCTTACTGCCGTCGCCACGTGCAATATAATACTACCAGCGCAAGCTGCCCTTGCAAAGCCATCAGGAAGCCTGACTGACATTATTGAGAATGCCTTGCCTGATTCTCTTGCATCTTTACATGCCTGAACTAAATGGCGTCGAGTTTCTGCGGATTGTCAAATCGGACTGTGCATTGAAGCACATAACGGTTGTCGTGCTGACAGCCATAATTGATTCTTGATGCAAAAAAGGCTGCGCAACACCGAAGCTGATTCGGTGTTCGCAGCCCTCAAGTCTCTCAGTTGTTCTCTGTTGCGATTCTTACAGTGCAGATTGCACGCGCCGCCTTTGTACAAACTCAAGACGAACGCCGCAAATCACTTGCTTATTCCGTCGTCGTCAAGTGCGCTTTACGCAATCCGTCGTCTGCGGAGCATCAGCCCGCCGAGACCAAGCAGCACTATCGTCACGGGTTCCGGAACCGCAACAACGCGATCTATGCCTACCTGGCCCCAGGTGC
>JAFGTU010000007.1 GCA_016933985.1 Sedimentisphaerales bacterium
CCTGTTGTTGTCACTGCGGATGTGGCTGTAAACAAGGCATCAACAAAGCTTATGTTTCCGCCAGTGGACGCCCGTGGCAACATCAGAAGCAATGTGCCAGAAACCATCAATCCCAGAAAACTTGCAATTAATACTCGTATCGGACTCCTGCCCACTGCCCAATTTATGCTGGTTCGACTTATCTTGATGACTACCTGTATAACAAGATAGATACCCACCGCAAAATGCCTGACCACTGCGGAGTCGATATCGCCAAACCATCGGTCAGCTTCGAGCACAACGATGCCAAGGGTAACCAAAAGCGGGATTTCAAACCAGTTTGCGCGCCAGAATTCGGCCTTGGAGGCCGCATTGAACAGCCGAATTATCTTCTCGATTATAAAGATGCCCAGCAAAATAATCTGGAGGGTATATAAGATTTTCGCTGGCAACACGGGCTTATTAAAGCCAAACAGCCAGACAAAAGTAGCCGTCACCAATGCACAAGCCAGCGCATTAACTCCAATTAGTGCCTTCTCCAACAATCTGTTCTTATAAGCTATCTGCATAACCGGACCTCTTATCGTGGGAATTCAAGTAAAAATTGTAAGCACAAATTCATAAATCGTAAATTGAAAATCAGAAATTATTTATGCTACATCCGCCAAGCCGAGCGAATCGCCGAACTTATCCAACAGCGCCCGGCGAATATTAGCGTGTTCGGCGCTTGTCAGCATCGGGTCGCTGCCGACCAGCTCGAAGGCATTCCTCCTGGCCATAGCCAGCAGGTCGAAATCGTCCACGATATTGGCAATTTTCAGATCGGGCAGTCCGTGCTGTCGCGTGCTGAACAGCTCCCCCGGCCCCCGCAGCCGCAGGTCGTGTTCGGCTATCTCGAAGCCGTCGCTGCTCCTGGTCATCATTTCCAGCCTGCTCCTCGCAATCTCGCTGTCGGTCTCGGCCAATAGCAGACAATACGACTTCGCCTCCCCCCTGCCTATCCGCCCCCTCAACTGATGAAGCTGCGCCAGCCCGAATCGGTCGGCCCCCTCTATCACCATGACCGTCGCGTTGGGCACATCAACGCCAACCTCAACCACAACCGTCGATACGAGAACATCGATCTTGCCCTTGCGAAATTCCGACATAACCGCCTGCTTCTTCGCCGAGGGCATCCGTCCGTGCAAAAGCTCGACCTTGAATTCGGGGAAAATGTTCTGCGAAAGGTTCTTCCATTCGTCCGTTGCAGCCTTGACGTCGGCATCCTGCTCCACCCCGGTAATCCGAGGATAAACGAAATATGCCTGTTTCTTTGCCTTCAGGCGGTCCCGGATGAATTCGTATGCCTTTGCGCGGTCACTTCTCTCCACCCACCGCGTGATAATCGCCCCCCTGCCCGGCGGCGAATGCTTGATGACGGAGACATCCAGGTCCCCGAAGGCTGTCATCGCCAGGGTACGGGGAATCGGCGTAGCCGTCATCACGAGGCAATGCGGCGTGCTCTGCTTGCGCAATTGTGCCCGTTGCTCCACCCCGAATTTGTGCTGCTCGTCGACGACCACCAGACCGAGATTTTGGAATTCTACATCACCCTGCAACAGCGCCACAGTCCCCACCACAATATCGATGCCCCCGCCCTTTATCTCCTCCAGCAGCTCGGCCCTCTTCCTGCCTGTCAGCCCACCGGTTATCAAGACCCTTCTTACATTGCTGCCTTTCAAGTATCTCTCGATGCTGAGAAAATGCTGGCCTGCGAGAATCTCCGTCGGCGCCATTATCGCCGCCTGGCCCTTGTTGGCCACCGCCAGCAGGGTGGCATAAAGCGCCACAACCGTCTTGCCCGAGCCCACGTCGCCCTGGAGCAGCCGATTCATAGGCTCCGACCTGCCCATATCCGCAGCGATCTCGCCGATGCATTCATTCTGGTCCTCCGTTAGCAGGAACGGAAACCGCTTTCTGATTCGGCTGTCGACTTCGTCGGTGCATACACAGGGCCTGGCTGCCGAAAAATGCTTCATCCTGAACCGCCTAAGGGCCAGGCCCAGCTGCATCAAGAACAGCTCATCGTATTTGAGCCTCCGTTTTGCCTGCGCCAGTCTCTTTTCGTCCGGCGGCAGGTGTATCCACGCAAACGCATCTCTCCTGCTGATCAGGCTCGTCTTCTTCCGGAACGCCTTATCGTAGAATTCCTGCACAAGCTCATCCAGGTTATCCAGCACGGGCCTGATTATCCGCTTTATCTGACTGCTGCTGAGCCTGGCCGCCGCCGGATAAACGCCCCCACTGAAATACTCGGGGGATTTCGGGTGATACTCGTCGAGCACCACGAACTTCGGATTGGTCATCTGCAATTGACGTTTGTACAGGCCCGCCCTGCCGGAGACCATTATTATCTGCCCCGGCCTCAACTGATCGCGAAGATACCCCCCATGAAACCACACAATCCTGCATATCCCCGTCTCATCGCTGATCTTCGCCTCGAAGAACGGCTGGCGGCGATAACTCTGATAATCCGTGGACTCGATAAGCCCGATCACCGCCGCAGTCTCATTGGGCCTCATCTGGTTTATCTTCACCGCCCGCGGCATAAACATCCAGTCCCGCGGATAGTACTCCAGCAAATGCCCGACGGTCCGCACCCCCAGCCGGGCAAAGATCTCCGCCCTCGCCGGACCAACGCCCTTCAAATACTGAACCGGCATCGACAAATCAGGCCGGTCGTGGCGCGAGCCATCTTCACAATTTTGCTTTTCACTTAACGATTGCATAACATCTAATTTGTCATTCCCGCCCTCTTGTCATTCCCGCGCAAGCGGGAATCCAGTTCTTTTCTTGCCGTTTATTGGACACCTGCTTTCGCAGGTATGACAAATAATTATTGCTCGAAGCCGTACTCGCCAAACAGTTTAACGAAACGCACGTCGCAAATGAATCTCTCGATGGTTTTCCCCGGTCTTTTTTCGCAGGCGACCAGCCTTTGTACGCCCCCGAGCCCCACCGGCGCGATGATAATACCCCCGCCGGCAAGCTGGTCAAACAGCTTCTGAGGTATCGCAGGCACCGCCGCCGTAACCATAATCCTCTCGAACAGCCTCTCGTCAGGCCACCCACAACTGCCGTCGCCGATATAGAACTCGACGTTGCCGATACCCAGCCGCCCCAGCACCGCCTGCGCCGATTCGGACAGCCCCCCGTGCCTCTCTATCGTATATACTCTCTTGGCCAGCTTGCTCAGCACGGCTGTCTGGTACCCGCTGCCCGTCCCGATCTCCAGAACCTCGCACCCGCCGTCCACGTGCAGTTCCTGCGTCATCAGGGCCACGATGTAAGGCTGTGAAATCGTCTGGCCCAGCCCTATCGGAAGCGGCCCGTCGGAATAGGCCTGAGATATATAAGACCGCGATACAAACTCGTCCCGCGGAACCTCGGCCATAACTTTTAGCACCCGAGGATCGGTAATATCCCGCCCTTCAAGATGCTCCTCGAGCATCCGCCGACGAACCGAGGCTAATCTGTCCTTGTCTTGATATTCCGACATACCTCTAATAACCACCCATTACGGCGCTGCCGCAAACATGGCCTTGATTGTCTCAACATTTACCCAGGGCGACGCAAACAGCTTCAGCGCCGCAGCCAACGCCAGTATCTGAACAACTGATTTGAAGGTCTTCTGGTCAAGCCGTTTGAGCAGATACACGCCCGCCAGCGCCCCGAAGGCGATGAACGGCAGCATCGTCAGATCGAGCTTAATCGATTCAGCCGTCATCATCTCCAGGCTCCTGCTGAAGGGAACCTTGAGCCAGTTGACCACGAAGAAGAACCACGCCGCCGTGCCTACGAACTCTATCTTGTCCAGCTTCATCGCAAGCAGGTAGATAATCATCACCGGCCCTGCCGCGTTGGCCATCATCGTCGTAACGCCCGCCACAAATCCAAGAGCGCCCGCAAACCACCATTGCGTGGGAATATTTGCGTCGGTCCCCTTGCCTCTTGTGCGACAGTAGTTCAGGGCCAGCATCGCCAGAACGATCCCGCCGATAATCGGCTTGAGGTATTCACTGTCGCCAAGCGCCTTCAAGCCGAAATACGCCGCGACAATGCCCGCCGCCGCCGCGGGAAGAAGCCGAAGAACATGAAGCCATTTGGCATTATAACGATGATAGACTACCGCAAACACGTCCGCCAGAATCAACATCCCCAGCAGCGCCCCGACGGACTTATCAGCCGGCCGTATGACCAAAGCCATCAACGGCACCACCAGAATCCCGATCCCCGGAATCCCCGTCTTCGAGGCCCCCACCATAATCGCACACAACGCGACTACAGCCCAGCCCAGCGGCGTCAAATCCAGCATATTCTATCCTTACGCCAAAGCTGCCCTTTATCGCCGATATACACAGGTACCGGAATCTATCGGTTTTGCTCACCTTTTGCAATTGACAACTGAAAATGGGCCGTCGATAATCCGAGATTGGCAACAGGAATATGTTTAATGCTTAAGGGAGCCTGAATATGAAAACGAAAACATTTCTGTTTTACATTTTGGCCGCCCTTCTGGGCGGCTGTGTCCCGATCTTTTCTGTAAGTCCGCTCTATACCGAGAAGGATGTCGTTTTCAAAGATGAATTGCTCGGCGTCTGGGCGGATCCCAATAACCCGAAAGGCGCCTGGGAATTCAAACGCCACGACGAATCCAAAAATGTTTACAAATTGATTGTGGATATTGGCGATGACGCCAAAGGATTGTTTGATGCGCGTCTGGTCAACCTCAATGACCGGCTGTTTCTCGATGTGTATCCGAACGACGAGGGTATCGAGCAGACAATCGGGGACCTTGAGGAAAAGGCAAAGGACCCGAACAGCACCGTTTGGCCGTTGAATTTCGCCTTCCTTGTGCCGGTCCACACGTTTATCAAAGTCGATGCCGTCGAGCCGATGCTGAAAATGCGACTGACCGACGATGACCTGATGAAAAAGCTGCTCGAACAGGAGCCAAATGCGGTCAAGCACGTGGTCCTGAATGAAAACGAAGACAGGTTCCTCCTGACTGCATCGACGGAAGAGCTCCAGGCATTCGTCCTGAAATATGCCGACGGTGATAAGCTTTTCGAGAAACCCATCGTGTTGAAACGCACGGAAATCAAGAATCCGAAGGGCGCCGGTGCTGCGCCGGGCAAATA
>JAFGTU010000436.1 GCA_016933985.1 Sedimentisphaerales bacterium
AGAAGACCAAAATCCGCTGCCACAAGTGCAACGCTCTGCTCGAAGAAGACGCCAAGTTCTGCAGCAAGTGCGGCGCGCCCCTGTCGAAGACCAAGCCCTGCCCTCAATGCCGCGAGCTCAACGATCCCGACGCAAAATTCTGCGACAACTGCGGACACGACTTCAGCTAATGAAATGAACACTCGCATGCTGTATGGCCTTTCTGAATTTGCCCTGCTTTGGGTTGCCGGCTTGTCCTTTGTATCCGCAACAAGGAGTCATTTATGTTCAGTAGGCGAAAAAGACACGATGCGCTTCCACCGCCGCCGCTGGCAGATGCAGACCCTGAAGCCGTCGAAGTCTTGAGGGTATGGGCAACTCCAGGCAAAGCGCAAGAGGTAGTCTTGCGGCCAACCTGGCAAGATGCCGGCGCATGGGGATTGCTTCTTGTCGATGTGGCTCGACACGCCGCACTGGCGTACCAAAAAGAAGGAAGAAATGCTGGTGAGGTCCTTCAACGAATACGCGAATTCTTTGATGCTGAGTGGGCAAGACCAACCGATGACCCGAAAGATATCTCCGATCAGCACGGTACAATCCCCTAATGATGACCCGTGCAACGAAGACATTTCGCGTGGGTAAAAACGTGCGAACACCGGTAGTCATTTGCTCAATAGCCGATTGCGCAGCCGTCTTTTCTTGGGTCTGAGCCTGCGAAGTATCGGCGCGGATTCGCTTCGCGCCAGATCCCCTGGTATCCACGGCGGTCAACGCACAAATTATTGAACTGGATTCTTCGCCGGAATTAAGCTATAAGATCTTGCGTGTGCCGAACCAGGACCCGGACAAATCGTCCGCAGTCTGAGGAAAGAAGAGTGAACATCAAACGAGCAAGAGCTTGCATCATGTTGGTATGCGTTTCCGCCGCTTTTGGGGACGGTATAGCATCCGGCGGCGAGTTCTACAGAGAGCATCCGGCCCTACAGGATACACAGGTAAGCAACTCGCAACGCTGGCTGCGAGTCAACGACCAGGACGTCAGTCTCGATGAGACCTTCGGCAACAGGCCCGAGGCAAAGGCCAACGGATTAATGCTCGTCCCTATAGACGAAGACCTGTTCCTCTTGGAGCGAGCCGAGCTGCGGCTCGATATGTGGGGCGGCCATCCCGGAACTACTAATAAACGCTTCCTGCTGAACGGAAAGGAGGTCTATGAAATCCCCGAAGTCGGCACGGAAACAGGCAACTGCACTTACAGCTACCCGGTAATCAATCTGAAAGTTGGTCACTTGGTCAGCGGCGCCAACGCCTTTCAGTTCACCTGCGACCGCGGCAGCTCGTTCTGGGGACACTTCATAATAGATAGCGCCGCCGTCCGCTGCTTCCTCAAGCCCGACCACCCGGACCTGCTAAAGACCGGCCTCGATAAATTCAAAGCAGACGTAGTGCTCGGCAACGCCGGCAACGTCCTGAACGAGACAATTACGGTCTCGATCTCTTGCCCTGAAATATTCAAGAAATCAATCATCTCGGTCGATTACTTCGGGCAATTCCTCGGATTTGACGACACCGGCAGCGGAGCCGAAAACGACTGGCACGGATTCACGCACAAGGGCCGGTGGCAGAATCACATCGGCTCAGCCTCAGAAGCACCCTTCACAGTCGAATGGGATACTTCCATGATTCCGTCTCAGCCAAAGCCTATGGCGATCCGCGCGGTTGTTCACTTCAGAGATGGATTTCATTATGTAACGAAAGATTTGGAGGGCCTGACTTTTCCCGCCGGGCGCGATGAAATCGCTATGCACAGATGCTCGATAATGCCGGCCCCCTTCTGGTCGAGGGCCTCACGCCGGAATAAGGCACAATTCGACCTGCCCGCTGATATATCTTCGCTGACACGGGCAAAGCTGATGATAAAAGTCTGGGACGGCGGCGAGGGCAATATCAAAGAGCCTTTCAAGATCAACGGCCATCCCTATTCGGTTACTTCGGGCAGAGCAATACACGATGTCGTCTTCACAATAGCCGAAGTCAATCCAGACCACCTCAAGCCGGGAAACAACGAAATAACACTCCTCTCCGACACCGAACACCACGGCATCGAAGTCCTCCTCCCCGGCCCCGTCATAATCGCTCGATACAAATAAAAGGCACAGACGCCCGAACGCGGCAAGAAAGGGATTTGAAAATGAAAAGACGCGAATTCATAAAGCTGGCAGCCGGGACAGTTGTCACCTCGGTCTCAGGCGTTAAGGCCGCTCCGCTGCCGCGCGATATCGACACCGCGCCGGTCAAGGCGTACCTCCGCAAGCTCATGCCCACCAGGCAGCAGGTCGATGACTTCCTGCGGCGGGAACAAGGCTCCTGTAATTTGAGCCGCAACGACGGCTGGACCTACGATTCGCGCCTCGGATGGGTCCTCTGCAACTCCGTCCGAGGCCGCGGAGTGGACGGCACGATTGGCTTCTACAGCTACGAGCCCGACGGCGCACGCAAGGTCATAAACCACCCCGACAAGCCCTCCCGAATCCACACCTACGGCAACAGCTTCACCCACTGCGACCAGGTCAGCGACGGCGAAACCTGGCAGGAATACCTCGCCGCCCACATCCAGGAGCCGATCCGCAATTACGGCGTTGGCGGATACGGCGTCTATCAGGCATATCTGCGGATGCTGAAAGTCGAAGAAGCCGACCCCGTCAGGCACGTAATACTCAATATCTGGGACGACGACCACTATCGCAACCTCGACTCATGGCGCTCGACCCGCTTCGGCGGACGTACCTTCTGCGGATACACCCTGCCCTTCCTCCGGGTCAACGTCGCACAAAACCGCTGCGAGAAGAAAGAGAACCTCCTGCCCAAGCCCGAAGATGTCTATAAGCTCACCGATGAAGATTTCGTCTGGCAGACGTTCAAGGACGACCCGGTCCTGCACGTGATGCTGGCCCTGCACGGCGGGCGCGACGCCGCTGAAAAACTGCTGCCGACTATCGCGGACTCATTCGGATTCTCCCCGAACGAATTCGGAGGCGGCGCGCCCGAGCAGGCAATCAGAAAGATGCACACCGAGGCCGCCCTCTTCGCATCCAAGAATATCGTCACCTGGACCGAGCAGTTCGCCAGGGAAGCGGGCAAGGACCTGATTTTGATCCTCTCCTTCGGCCAGGGCAATATCGCCGCCGCCCTGAGAGGCCAAAAGCCCTTCGACCAAACATTCCTCGACTGGCTCAAAGACAAACCCTATCCGGTAATCGACATGCGAGATGCGTTCCGCGCCGAATATCAACAGTTCAAGACAGACATCAATACGTACCTGAGCCGATACTACATAGGCCACCACAACCCCGCCGGCAACTTCTTCACCGCCTGGGCAATAAAAGACCGAATAATAACCCAGCTCAACCCACCCCCAGCCATAAAACGCCCCAAGGTGCCATAACGCGACAGCTGAGACTCGAGCATCTTTAGAGAGTCAACATGTAGAATGCTCAAGGAAGTCTTACATGAAAGTTCAATACATGGTATGATACGGTGTTGACCGCAAGGGCCGGGTAGTCAAGAAAGTGGTTCAACTGACAAGGAGGTGAAATGCTTGGCAACGATTCAGGACATTGCTAAAGGTAACAAAATGGAGCAACTTGATATCCGCACAAAGAGAGATCTAATCGACAGGTTCTTAGCAGACAATCTCGAATTTGAGGAATTGGCCGCCACTCTCTCAAAGTTCAATGTGTTCAGCGCTCTCAAAATCACAGATGCCGAAATCAGACATAGTAATGTTCTGGCTTGGCTTCTCAATCCCAAAGAGTCTCATGGTTTGGGAGACATTATTCTCAGGAGAGTTTTCTCCAACGTGCTCCTGGAAACTGAGAAAGATGTTGAGGGCTTATCAGCAGCAGAAGTCGAATTGATGGACTTCGTGGACATTGAAATCAGAAGAGAATGGCGTCACATTGATCTTCTGATAATAGACCGCAACAACAAAGTGGTAATCCTCATTGAGAATAAGATCAAAAGCGGTGAATCACCTGGTCAACTATCAAAATATCAACAAACAGTTGAGTCGGAGTTCCCGTCATTTGTCCTAGTCCCAATTTTCCTGACCCTTAACGGAATAGAGAGTACTGATAAGAAAGCGCAGAACTACATTAGCTACAATTATATCCAACTCCTCTCTGTATTAGAAGCAATGTATCATCAGAGAGAATCTGAGATGGCCGAATCAGTTGCCATGTTCATAAAGCACTATATCGAGACTTTGAGGAGAATCACTATGCAGGATGAACGTATGGTTGATCTTTGTAAAACTATCTACAGGAAACATCGCGAAGCCATAGACATGGTTGTAGAATACGGGAAGACAGGTGTCTTACAACAAGCTGTGGAAGATGTTCTATCTGAAGATGGTGAATATGAATTGCTGTCGTCCCGCCCATGCTATGTTTGGTTTCTACCTTTAACTTGGACAAGAGTTATCCCAGAAAATGGAATCGCATGGAAACACCTGAAAAGACCCGTTAGCATTGCCTGCTGGATAGAATACTACAACAATGACATATCTATTCACCTTGAACTCTCCAAAATGGACGATCCGGAATTAAGGCTGAGCTGTGTAAAAAAGCTACAAGAAGCCGGTTTCAAATTCTCAAAGAAGGCGTTCGACGTAAATGCCACATATAGCCGTTTTTTTGGAGCCTCTTCAACGGTCTCTGATATGTCTGATTACGAAAAAGTGAGAGAGGCGGTAGAAAAACTCCTTAAGAAGGCGAAGGCAGAATTTCCAAAAGCTCAAGGCGTGTTTAACGAGGTGTTTGGAAAACATCAACCAGAAAAATAGCCAATTTGTTTGCATGCTTATTCGCTACTATTGAATCTCAATTTAGAGAATTCCTTATCAAAATGGCAACTCAATTGCATGAGGACTGGAAGCCCACTGGATATGGTGGTGACAAGAAGAATCCCTCTTGTGGTACTACCACGCAGTAAGACCTCCGTATCTCGAAGCATAGAGGGCAATTATGCTGAATTCTTGTAGCACCTTTTCAATCTATACCGTCCTGATTCTATCGCAGCCCACTATCGCCGGTGATAAGCTACCCGTCCGAGTTGCGTACGAAGCTGGATTGCCCGCGGATGCGCATCCTAAGCTGGTGGAGGGCGTTGAGATAGCGGCCGACGCGGCGGCTGGCCCGGCGGATCGCTACTGGTATCGGGTCACGTGCAAGAAAGTCTGCGGTCACTCGTTTAAGGTGTGGCTGCTTACGAAGGGGCGTCCTTTTGCGGGGGCTTCTGCGAAGAAGGGGAGCCTTCTGCGGTACATCCTCCAGGAGCCGAACCAGCCGCCCATAGAATATGTCAACGAACGCTCAGGCAAGGCTTTACTTCCGATGTTCGACTTGCGGGAGAAGCTGCTGCCGCGAGCTACGGAGCAAGGCGAAGGACTGCTTTTTGAGAAAGGTACGTTCCTCGGCCATCCGCTTGTCCGCAGCGAGATTCTCGACGGGCAGCCAGTCTTTCCGCCGAAGGATATAACCAGACTAACGCTTAATCCGGACCTGCTGATAGGCACCAGCCGAAACTTCCGCGATGACGGCAAGGGCAGAAAGACCGAGAAGGATAACTACAACTATATCCCCTTCACGAAAGAGAATTACGATGAAATGATCGCAGCAGGGGTCAATTACTTCACCGCGCAGGGCGAGCAGATAGACTGGATCAAGCGGCGAGCCGTTTTTTACGAAGGGTACTCGCCGCAGATAGATTTCCCCGAAGAGCTTTTTCGCCCGAATTTCAAGGGGCTGAGCATGTTCATCGACGAGCCGGCCTGCATCCTCGCAGGCAAATACCCCCGCGACGCTCTGCCGAGAGATGCAGTCAAGGTAATTCAGGACCATATCCGCGAAAGGCTCAACAACAGAGGATACGAGAGCATCCTGCGAAAGAGCGGCATCGACCTCGGCTCCCTCGAGCTGCCCAAGCCCGATGTCCCGATCTGGGAGACGTATGTCTGCACGAGCTACTATCAGCTCGAAGTCAACCCTACCGGCATCATACAGGAATGTCGCTGGCAGATACGCCCCGGCAACTTCGACCGCGGCCGGATGCTCCAGCGAATAAACGCCGAGTTCGGCACAAGCATCCCGGACGAAGCTGAGCCCCTCTTTCTCTGGTACTACTCCCAAATGATAGGGCCGGCCAGGGCCCTCCACGCCAAGTGGGGAATGTCCATCTACGGCCACGCCGAGCAGGAATTGAGAATTCCCTCAATGAAGCTCGCCTACGACCTCGGTGCAGCCTACATCTGGTTCTGGACCTCCGACCACAATCACCACGTCCCTTACACCGAGCAGCTCGCCCTGGCCCGCGAAATCACCGACTACGCCAAGGCGCACCCCCGCCCCCCACTCGCCAAGCTCATGGCCCGCGCGAAAAAGGCAATCGTCCTGCCCTACGGCTATACGCTCCCGTCCTGCTGGGAGCTGGATATGTACGGCTCGTACATCTTCGCTCTAAGTCGCAAGAACGAGCTTGGAATCACCTATAAAGACATACTCGCCCCCGCCGTCAAAGAAATCGAAAACTGCCTCAAAAACAAGATCCCCTACGACGTCATCCCAGCAGGTAAAGAATTCAACCCGGCGATGTACGACGAGATTATCCGCATCAAAGAAGATAAGTCCGTGACCCGCCAATCACAGCCCAGATCCCCCTCAAAAGAATAAGCTGCCGGCACAAACCGCCCCCGAAATTCCCGCCTGCTTTCTCAGGAATATGCAAGATTCCGCTTCGTTTCCGCGCGCTTGACGCCCCACACGCGTTCTGATTCTCAAACGGCCTTTTCGTGATTCTCCTGTCAATTTGCGTACTCCCAAATCCCGTAACGTCTTTGCAGATAAAGAGTAACGCACGCCAAAACAGCCAGACGGTCGATTTTCACAGACACGCATCGCACGCGCCCCGCCCAAAAACCGCCTCCATTCAGGGTATGCAGAATTTTTGAGGACTTTCCCCTTGACTATTATAGGTCCTAAGTCTACTGTAACCTGGTGTAGAAACGTATGAGGAGGAACGGTGTGATGATTCAAGTATCGACCTCCTCATGTGATGTTTTTTGTGTTCTTTATACAAGGAGGTCGTGCAATGAGAAACTTGAAAATCGTAGTAGTGCTTCTTGCGATTGTGGCCGTATCGTCAGTCGCATCAGCAAGTCTGTTCGTGGAGGATTTCGATTCCTATGCCGTCGGAAGTTCCCTCCACGGCCAGGGAGGTTGGAAAGGCTGGGACAACAATCCGGGGGCGGGTGCATTGGTATCGACTGTGCAAGCCAGCAGTATGACTAATTCCGTCGAGATCAGTGGCAGTGCCGACCTCGTGCACGAGTTTGACTTCGCTGGCGGGAATCTGGAATTCTCGGCCATGCAGTACATTCCCGACGGCAGCCACGGTCAGAACTTTTTCATCCTGCTGAACCAGTACGACGACGGTGGTCCCTACGACTGGTCTGTGCAGTTGAATTGC
>JAFGTU010000437.1 GCA_016933985.1 Sedimentisphaerales bacterium
AAGCAAAAAGAAAGAAGAGGCTGCTACTCCAGAATACTACCTTAAAGACCTAACATCCTGGTCCAAACAACCGGGAGTACCTCAAGTGACGGTTATTCCGCAATCCTGATAGTAATCGCAGGTGTTGTTCTGTATCAGGATATGACTGTTGGGGTCGGTCTGGCCGGTGGCCGATTCGAGGAATACTTCGATCCCGCTGTAGTAGGAGGCCACAATCAAGTTATTGGAGATATCGGTGTGCTCGATGCCCTGCTCAACAATGCCGTATGCATTGTTGAAGAAGTAGTTGTTCTCGATGGGCGCATCGAGCCTTATGTTGGATATGGTGATGCCGGCGTAAGCGTACTCAATGTGACTGTACGTTATCTTGGTTGCGACGGAAGCCGTCTTCTCGATGAAGACCGCGCAGTAGTAGTCCCCGTACCAGGGGTCTTGTGAATCCGATGTGTAAATAACCGGATTGTCGGGTGTTCCGCAGGAGACAAGTGCACCGCCGTTGTTCACAAACAAGCCCTTCTCGGGGCCAAAGGCGACCATTGTCCCGGGTTCAATCACAAGTAATGCCTGAACATTAACGTCCGCAATGACGTGATACGTATTATCCGAGGTCCAGATTTGATTGGACGTAATATCATAATTCACCTCGATGACGCTGTCCGTGCCCATTGTCATAAGACTGCCGCCAGATGTACCGACAGACACAGGCTCCGGAGCGTCTGCGTGCTCGACAAAAACAGCCTCTGGACATTCTGCCTCTGATTCCCCACGCTTCGACTCGGTTGTGTCAACGGGGCAAGCCAACAAGACGCGTTCCTCTTGCTGCGGCGGGCGTCCTGATGCCAGAGCTTCGATCCAGGGTACACGAGTTGTCAAAGCATCAGTGAGCGTTACCTTCTCCGGGATAATGGCGTCTTCCGAAGCGTCGAGAGTGCTCCTGTCCGGCCCGGACGCGGATTGGCCCTGCGGGTCGGACCATAGAAGCCAATCGAGACCCATACCGGCAGCAGCGAAAATATTCGCTTCGCGATTGCAAAAAAGCCAGAGTTCATAAATTTTGGTGCCCGGTTAGACGAGATTGCCGTCTATCACCATATCCACTTCCGCGATCAGACTGATAGTCGCCTCGTTCGAATTGGCGTCGAATTCAAAATAGTACTCGTTATTTGCATCCGCCAGAGGCTCCAATAACCCGCCGACCGCCTCGACCGATACGTCATTAGGCCCTATCTCAGTGCTTCCCTCAACGGCGACCAGAATCTGGCCCATGCTCGATATTAGCGGATAATCGCTCAAGTCATTCCCGTTGAGCGTTAGGATCAAATCCGCCCCTGCGATTGAGCTGGTCATCAAAACTATGACGGCCAATAAAAATGCTTTATGATTTGTCATAACTTCTCCTTCGCCCTAAAAATGACTTGCCAATGAACTTGTTCGCCTTTGGATGCACAATGTACCTCGCCTGTGCAAGCAGTGCCAAGGAATTTCTCCGGTTTTTTTTCGGCGGGAGGCCGTCATAAATTCTTTGCCTCAAGAGCGGCCTTCAATATAATATGGGAACCGAGCGCTTGGCAGCGAGTCAAAAGCATGTGTGTCTCGAAATCTGACCAAGACCGGAAAGAAGCGGCGCTTGCAGCTTGGAAATCCCAAGGGGGTATCCGCAGTGCGATGTAGAAGATTATTTTGTTGCGTTTTGGCTGTGGTTTTGACGGCTTGCCTGTGGCCTTATGTTTTGGCGGCCGGCAAGGCGGCTGACGGCAGTGCCCGCAACTCCGATGAAATAAGGCTTATTGTGCGGGCCGACGATATCGGGTCGAGCCACGCTGCCAACGTGGCGTGTATGAAGTCTTACCGCGAGGGGATTGCACGGTCGGTGGAGGTTATGGTTTCGGCTCCGTGGTTCAACGAAGCGGCCAAAATGCTAAAAGAAGCGCCCGGCTACGACGTCGGAGTCCACCTCACTTTGACCAGCGAATGGGAAAACTGTAAATGGGGACCGATTACCCAAGCCCCAAGCCTGGTGGATGATCAGGGTCATTTCTTGCCAATGACGCGGCAGCGAAGCGATTTTCCGCCGAATACCGGGTTTCTGGAGGCCAAGCCGAAACTGGATGAGGTCGAGAAGGAATTAAGGGCCCAGATCGAACTGGCTGTGAAGAAGATTCCGCAGGTATCGCATTTAAGCAGCCACATGGGCACACCCACGTGCACGCCGGAACTGAAGGCGCTGGTGAACAGGCTTGCAAAGGAGTACAAGCTGCCGGTGGAGTTTCCGCAGGCCAAGGGGGCGGGCGGTTTCGGGGGCGGCGATGCGGGCGCTGAAGAGAGAGTGGCAGCGCTGGTCAAGCTGCTCGAAGAATTGAAGCCCGGCACGTGGATACTCGTCGAGCATCCCGGGCTCGATACGCCGGAAATGAGAGCTATGGGTCATAAGGGCTATTGGAATGTTGCGAAGGACCGCGACGGAGTCACCAAAGCCTTTACGAGCGAGGCGGTCAAAGAAGTTATCAAGAAACGAAAAATAAAACTGATGAGTTACCGTGACTTGTCAGGAGATTAAGAAAGGAGTGCACAGATTATGGCAGTTACGATGTATTACGAACAGGATGCGCCGATAGACCCATTGAAGGGCAAGAAGGTTGCGGTTATCGGTTACGGCAGTCAGGGTCATGCCCACAGTTTGAATTTGCGCGACAGCGGGATTGAGGTTGCGGTGGCCGAGCTGGAAGGGACGGCCAACTTCAAGCTGGCAACCAAGCACGGGTTTTCAGCGAGCGACATAAAAACCGCTATGGATGGAGCCGCCCTGATCATAGTGACGCTGCCGGATGAAATTCAGGCTAAGATCTACAAATCCCAAATCGAGCCGAACTTGGTCGCGGGGCAGACGTTGGGTTTTTGCCACGGTTTTAATATTCATTTTAAGTACATCGTGCCTCCCAAGGACGTCAACGTGGTGATGATAGCTCCGAAGGGTCCGGGGCACCTGGTCCGCAGCGAATATGAAAAGGGCGGCGGCGTTCCCTGCCTGAT
>JAFGTU010000438.1 GCA_016933985.1 Sedimentisphaerales bacterium
AACGGCACGGATTCGTTCACTTTCGTTGTCAATGATGGGACTGTAAACAGCGGCGAAGGGACCATATCTATTACGGTCAACAATGTCAACGACCCACCGGTTGCCAATGCAGGGACAGATCGAGCTGTCACCGACAGCGACGGAAATGGCCAGGAAACAGTTACACTTGATGGGTCCACTTCTTCCGACCCCGATGGCAATATTTCCTCTTACGAGTGGGACATTGATGGTAATGGAAGTACAGACCTGACCGGTGCGACCGTGGATGCAACTTTTACTATTGGGACGCACGCGGTCATACTCACTGTTACCGACAACGAAGGCGCCACTGGAAGCGATAATGTCATAGTGACCGTGGAGGAGGGACCGGCAGCGATAGACAATACGGCCGGCAGCGAGACCACTATCCAAGGAACCATCACCGCCGGCAGCTACGCTTCGACGGCGGTCAGCGACAACGTTTACGAGGCAATCCGCGAAATTCGACAGGGAAACACGAAGAACGGAAGGTCGCTGCTTGAACACAGGTGGACGGTCAATGTTACGGGGGGAAGCAATGTGAGCTTCCACGTGGAGGCTTACCATACGGCTAACAGCGAAGGCGACGATTTTGTCTTTGCATATTCGACGGACAACGTGACGTACACTAATCTCCTCACGGTGACAAAGACAGCGGACGACAACGTGCTCCAGAACGTCGCCCTGCCAAGCTATTTGAGCGGGACGGTTTACATCCGCGTGCAGGACACCGACCAGACGAGCGGCAGAACCAGCCTCGATACGATCTTCATTGATCAGATGTTCATAAGGTCACAGGGCTTTGGTCCGGATACCAGCCCTCCTTCGCCTAATCCCATGATTTGGGCTATAGTGCCGTACGCCGTGAGCAGCACGTCGGTTTCAATGACGGCGACTATCGCATCCGATCCGAGCGGCGTAGAATATTACTTCGACTGCCTCACCGCCGGCGGGCACGATAGCGTCTGGCAGGCCGGCACGATATACACAGACAGCGGATTGACGCCCGGCGTCGAATACACGTATCTGGTCAAGGCGCGAGATAAATCACCGAACCTCAACGAGACGGCTTTCTCGAGTCCGGCCTCGGCAACGCCGGCGGATGCTCCTCCAGCTATGCCGACCGGACTAACTGCGACAGCCGGCGATATGCAGGTCAGCCTTTATTGGAATAACAACGTTGAAAGCGACCTTGCCGGATACAATGTCTATCGTTCAACCACACCGGGCGGGACCTATGCAAAGATCAATATCGCTCTTTTAACAACAAGCAGCTATCCGGATTCGAGTGTTGCGAATGGAACGACGTACTACTACGTGGTGACAGCAGTGGATATAGGGAGCAATGAGAGTAGTTACAGCAGCGAGGTCTCGGCTACGCCGAGCAGCGCTGGGGCGGTTTTCGTAAGCTCTATTGTCAAACGGCCTTTTATAGCCGCCGGAAAGAATATGAAGGCCGTCGTGGGTGTTACGATCAGCCCTGCTGAGTCGGGCGCCACCGTTATGGGGGATTGGTACTTCAACGAAGCAATCCTACAGACCGGCACCAGTGGCACTACCGATGCGGCCGGATATACGGAGATTAGCTCGCCTCCAGCAAAAACAGGCACCGGTGACACCTTTAGGTTTGTCGTTACGAATGTGACTCTCAGCGGTTATGTGTATGACCCTGGGCAGAACGTCATCTCGGAGATATCCATAACTTATCCGTGAAGCACCACGGCAGATGTGCAAGATCTAAGACAAAGTATGTTACAGCGAGAGGGAATATGAAAAGGGTGGAATGGCCACCCTCTTCGTAAGTACATTCCGTACAAACAGAATCGAGTATACGTAATATAGTCCTCTTATTTAGGTATAGTTTGTATTCGTTATTTGCCCTCGCTTTGACTTGAGGAGTGCCCTAATATTCTGACATGTCAAGGAGCTTTGAAATGCCCCATTTCCATCCGCTGGACGACTACAACCGCTACAACCCAGACGCCCGTTATCTCCCAGTTTGGGAAAAACCCTAATCTCTTAAGTCAAGCATTTTCAGGTACTTAGCCGTGGACTGGGGGATGTAGAACGTTTTCAATGAACTACATGGACTTCGGTATAGAACTGGAGCACTCTTTACCATACTCGGTATGTATAGTATATTCGAGTCAGACTATAGCGTCTGAGCCTTGTAATCTATAAGGAGTTAATTTAATGAAACGTCGTAGATTTCTCAAACAAGCAGGTGTTGTGGCCACAGCTTTGGCAATTCCAACTCGGACGCGCGTGGCTCACGGGCAATCCACGACTGAAAGAGAAGACCCTGACTATACATCGCGTGTTCCGAAATACACCTTCGCCGATACGCTCAAAGAGCAGGAAGAGCAGCTTAGAAAGAATCCTCTCATGCTGCGGTTTGCCGAGTCGCGTAACAAGATGGCTGCCGATCCGTACCGGCCGATCTATCATTTTGTCAGCCCGGAGAGTACGCTCAACGATCCCAACGGGCTCAGTTTCTGGCAGGGTCGCTGGCACATGTTCTATCAGGGCTACCCGCCCGAGGACCGTCGCCAGCACTGGGGACACGCCGTCAGCGATGATTTGATCCATTGGCGCGATTTGCCGTACGCTATCTACCCGAATCCTGAGCATGCGTGTTTTTCCGGTTCAGCGCTAGTGGAAAACGACCGGGTGATTGCTATGTATCATGGGACGCGTATTGGCAATATGGTCGCGGTCTCAAGCGATCCGCTGCTACTGAACTGGGAGAAGGTGACAGGCAAGGCCGTCATTCCCAACAAGAGCCCCGATGAAAAACCGTTGCCTTATCGCGTCTTCGATCCGTGCATCTGGAAGAAGGATGGGATGTATTACTCACTTTCGGGCGGCACGCTCCCCGGGCCGGGCGGCAAGCGGGTGCGAGCCGATTTTCTGTTCCGCTCTAAGGACTTGATAACTTGGGAGTATTTGCACCCATTCGTCGAGGACGACCGGTTTACACTGGTCGGAGACGATGGGGCCTGCCCGTATTTCTGGCCTATCGGCAAGAAGCATATCTTGCCGTTCTTCAGTCACATGAGCGGGGGCCAGTACATACTGGGCGACTACGACAAGGCACGCGACAAGTTTGTAGCCACTTCGAGCGGCTTGTTTAACTTCGGGGCAGTTAGGCCTGGTGGCGTGCATGCGCCATCGGCAACGCCCGACGGCAAGGGTGGTTTGATTATCATCTTCAATATGAACGAAGCCAAGCCCACTAAAGGCTGGAATCAAATCATGAGCCTGCCACGCCGTCTGACGCTGGTTGGCGAGGATGATCTGAGAATGGAACCGACCGGCGATATCGAATCATTGCGCACGGGCCACAAGCATATCGAAACGACCAGACTGCAGGCGAACCAGGAATTAGTGCTTGAATACATACGCGGCAATGCGATGGAGATCATTGCTGAAATCGATACGGGCAAAGCTCAGATGTTTGAGATGAACGTGCTGCGTTCGCCCAGGAAGGAAGAATACACCCGAATCGCATTCTTCAGGGGTCGCGGCTATCGGGGCCAGAGTTTAATTACTATTGACTCATCGTACTCGTCGCTTCTGCCTGACGTTGCCTCACGGGCTCCCGAGGCAGCCCCGCTTTCTTTGGCGAAAAACGAAAGTCTGAAGCTGCGCGTGTTCCTCGATAAGAGCGTGGTTGAAGTTTTTGTAAACGGCAGGCAATGCGTCGCAATGCGCGTCTATCCCGGCCGCGAAGACAGCCTTGGCGTCTCGATGCGTGCTCAGGGTTCGGACGCAGTTCTGAAATCACTCGATGCCTGGCAGATGAGGAGTATCTACGTGTGAATCACAGCAGAAAGGCGATTGATGAGTAAATATCTCCACGCGGCATCCCGCAATAGTCGAAGAATAGCTCGGTTTAGTGAGAACCTCTCAGCGGCCTGCAAGGCTGCCTGATACGACTATAAGTCCAACGCAGAAAGGATAGTCGATCATGAATAAGTATAAAGACCCGCGCGGGCCCCTTTTTGCGGCGAGCGTTAAGCCTGTCATTGCAGCTTTGGTAGTTTCTGCATTGACTGTTTTGCCAAGCTGCACAAAGGGATCGCAAAAAGAGGCCGTGTTCACTGTTGCCGGGCATCCGGCCGAAGGGACGCTTGAATTCTTCATGGGCGACCCGAAATTCGATGTTCAGCAGGTATACAAGGGCGGCAGGTTCCCGAACATCGTCGTAGGTGTTGACGGCACATTGCTGGCTCTCTGGGGAGGCGTTAAGGTGCGGCGGAGCGAAGACGGCGGCGAGACCTGGGGACCTGAGATCTTGATTGCAGACGGCTTTATGGGCGGCGGGGCAATCCTGAACGAGACAAATGGGGAGATCCTGGCCTTTGTCGAGAAGCACCATCCGCCGGCCCCACTGACCGTCTATCGGAGCAAAGATCAAGGCAAGACCTGGTCCGACATGGAAGTCTCTATCAAGCCGGACGCCAATGGCAATGTTCCATCCATGCACATGAACGAACACGGTATCACACTACGCCACGGTAAGCATCCAGGGCGGCTAATACGTGCAGCGCGGTACTACGCAGGCAAGAACGAGCGAAGCCGATGGCCGCAGCATTACACCACAGCCATCTACAGTGATGACACTGGCAGAACCTGGCTTGCGAGCGATCCGTTCCCGGCCATGGGTACCGGGGAGGCGACGATAGCGGAACTTGCCGATGGGCGATTATACTACAACTCGCGTCGCCATTGGGCGCCTGAGGGCGAGAATCCTCGCAGACGATGGATCGCCTGGAGCAAAGATGGAGGTAAGAGCTGGAAAGATCTGTCTATCTGCGAGGCACTGCCCGACGGACCGCAGAATGCGGACTACGGATGCATGGGAGGCCTGGTGTGCTTGCCGATTCAAGGCAGAGATATCCTGATCTACAGCAACTGCGACAGCCCCGAGGGCCGAAAGCTCGGGACCGTCTGGGCAAGTTTCGACGGCGGAAAGACCTGGCCTTTGAAAAGGCTGGTGCATGAAGGCAGTTTTGCATATTCCTCGCTTGCCGCGGGCCGACCGAAAACAAAGAATGAAGGCTGGATCTATCTGCACTTCGAAAGTGGCGGATCAAAAGTGGCACGATTCAATCTCACTTGGCTGCTGAGAGGCACGAAAACAGGGGACGGCAGAGTGCCGAAATGGCTTTCCAGTTCTTAATCCCGTCTGGTTCAAGAACGTATTTGGGTACAAGAGGAGTGAATCTAAGAACTTGGAAGGTATCCCTCACGGAAGGTAATGCGACGCTGACGTAGAGATCGTTCTTGCACCCTGCGAGTGTCTTGGTCACTGATTGTGGATCGAAATCTTCAGAACTTTCTGAGTCTCATCGTAAACGCCTTTGGAAACCCTGCCATTAACCAGCACTTTCGACGGCCTTCGCGCCGATCGAAGCATCACATTCATCACTGGTTGTCCGTCCAGGAACACCTTGAGATTATCGCCCGTGGGCTCCGCAGCCAAAAACACTTTCGAAAGTGAATCCAGGACCACCGTCTCACCTCGCCTCAGATAGCTTCCGTGTGCGAGGAAATACCGCGACGCAGCGTCGGGATCAGTCACGTCGGTATCATCGCGAAACGTGATCGCCGATAGATAGGAGTCGGTTTCCCATCCATTGATAGTGATATTACTGTTGCGATGCTTGATACGACCGTCCGCCAACAGATTCAGATAGACGTCAGTGGTTTCTCCTTTCTGGTGAATTCGCACGCCGATGTAACTGGTTCCTTCCAACCGCTCCAATTTCGGCAGATTGTTCCGGTTCGTGTCGTCCGCCGGCAACAAGGCTGTGATGAATTTAGTCCGGCGTGTCAACTCCGCCGGTGCAAATGCATAGTACGTAACCTTTGTGTCCGGATGGTGAT